>NZ_JAJEPW010000005.1:0-80472 GCF_020687045.1 Brotocaccenecus cirricatena | reverse complement strand
GTCCATTTGGACAAACCCGCCGCTCTTTTCTTTTGCCCTTATGATAAATACAATCGTACGCAACTGGACTTATAATAGTTATTAAGCTGTAGTGCATATTGCACCCAGAAATAATTTACAGGGAAAAGGAGATTTTCAAAATGAGAAAGCTTTATGAACAGGACATTATTGAGATTCTGTATGGTGCGACCCTGCTGGGCGCAGGAGGCGGCGGTTCCTTGAAGCAGGGCCTGGATATGATCCAGGGTCTGAAGGATGACGGTGAGCAGATCGAGCTGGATCTGCTGGATGTCAGTGAGATGAGAGATGACGCATACGCCGTCATGGTGGCGGGCTTGGGCTCTCCCGTGGCAATGCTCGATCCCGATATGCCCCGCTTTGGCCCCGATGCCGTGTTTGCCTACCGCGCATTCCAGAAGGCATTTGCCGCCGAGGGCAAGAAGCTGGAGTACCTCTATTCCGGCGAGATGGGCGGTTTTAACACTTTCACCCCCATGTTGGTGGCGATCCTGTCCGATAAGGATCCTGCCAAGCGCATCAAGTTCGTGGATGCCGATGGCAACGGTCGCGCTGTTCCCGAACTGAACACCACCATTAACGCGTTCTATGATCATCCCCCCAAGCCCATGGGCATGGGCAGCCTCTACGGTGATGAGATCATCGTCTATCCCACCACCGACCATTCCGGTGAGCAGATCGCCCGTCAGATGTGCATGCTTTACAATATGCGTATCGGCTTTGCCACATGGGGCATGAACAAGGAAGAAATCACCAACATTCTGGACGTGGGCTGCGTTACCAAGGCTCAGAAGATCGGTAAAGCGATCCTGACCGCCAAGGAGACCGGCAGTGATGTTATGGATGAACTGAAGAAGGCCTTTGAGGTTCGCGAGTTCTGCCGCGGCACCATCGAGAAGCTGGATCTGCGCGCTGAAGGTGGTTTCGACTTTGGCACCACGGTGATCAAGGGCGACGATGGTCATACCTACTACATCGACTTCAAGAACGAGAACCTCATCCTGCGTGATGAGAAGGGCGATACCATCATGACCGCTCCCGAAGGCATCGGCATGATCGATCTAAACAACTGCTTCCCCCTGACCAACGCCGATACAAAGGAAGGTATGCGTGTGTTGGTGACCATGACCCCCGCACATCCCAACTGGTGGGATGAGGATCACAAGGCCTATACCTGCTGGCTGCCTGAGCTGAAGAAGGTCGGCATGAAGGGCGACCAAGTTCGTTACTAAGCTGCCATTCTTCGGGGAGGTGTCCATTCTCTCGGCACCTCCCCTCTCTACCCCGCAAACTATTAAAATGAAAGAAGGGAATACATAATGGACGAGAAGAAAACCTCCCTGGTGGAAAAAATCACCTTGACAAGCGTTCCTGCCGACCAACGCAAATCATGGCCCAGCATCGCCTTTATTTGGGCAGGCTCTGTGATCTGCATTCCGGCGCTGCTGGTAGGCAGCCTGATCTCCGCCGGTATGAACTTCAAACAGTCGGCGCTGTGCATGGTCATCGGCTATGTGCTGGTGGTCTTCTATATGTGTCTGATGGGCATTCAAAGCTCCGATCTTGGTCTGCCCGCCACTGTGGCAATCTCAAGAGCCTACGGCAAACGCGGCTCGTCGTTCCTCGTCTCGCTGGTCATCGCCGTGTGCATGATCGGCTGGTTCGCGGCGCAGACCAGCCTGTGTGCCAGCTCCTTCTGCAACATTATGAGCGTCTACTTCCATGTAAACTTCCCCCTATGGCTGTCTGTCATCATCTGGGGCTGCCTGATGTTCATTACCTCCGTCTACGGCGTGAAGCTCATTGAGTTCCTGAATAAGGTATCCGTCCCCGCGCTGTTTGTTATGCTGATCTGGGGCGTGATTTCCTGCCTGATGAAGGGCGCCGTCGCCACGGTGTCGGCGTATGAGCCGCCGGCATTCCTCGGCTGGACCTACGGGATCACCCTCGCAGTGGCTGGCTTTGCCTCCGGCGCTATCTGCTGCGGCGACTACACCCGCTACTGCAAGAGCCGCAAAGACACGATCCTTTCCAGCGTGGTGGGTGTACTGCCCGCCGGTATCGGTGCGCTGCTGATCGGCGCGTTTCTGTCCCTCGCCGCCGGCAGCTATGATCTGTCCGTGGTGTTCTCCAGCTTTGGTCTGCCCATCGTGGGTATGCTGGTACTGATTCTGGCCACATGGACCACCAACACCGGCAACGCCTATAACTCCGGCATTGCCATCTGCAATATGTTCTCCCTGAAGGACAACATGCGCTCATGGATGACGCTGCTGGCGGGCGTGATCGGTACACTCCTGAGCCTGCTTGGCTTCGCGGATGCCTTCAATAACTTCCTGAACATCATCGCGGCGCTGGTCCCGGCGGTGGCGGGCGTGGCCATCGCGGACTACTGGATCATGGGCAGGGGACGTCCCGACCTGTGGGAGCCGTTTGATGGCGTGAACTGGATCGGTGTGGTGGCGTGGCTTGTCGGCGCTGCCGTTGGCAAGTGGGGTACGTTCTTTGTCCCCACGCTGATGGGCATTGTGGTGGCAATAGTTGTTTACTGCCTTGGCGCGCTGCTCATCAAGAGCGAGAAGATCAACCCTATTTATGTAATGAAGCTTAAACTTGCACAGTCTTCTAGAGAGGAATGAATTGCAATGAGTGTCAAGATCCTGAATCTGCTTCCCGTCACGGGGGATGTGTTTACACCGGAAATGTTCAAGTATATGCGCAAATATTTGGAGCCTGATACGGAAGTACAGACGTATCAGATCACTTCCGGGCCTCCCTCTATCGAATGTGAGTATGATGAGGCTTTGGCTGCGCCGGATGTTCTGAGGTTGGCCAAACAGGGAGAGGAAGACGGCTTCCATGCAATCTTTATCAACTGCTTTGGCGATCCTGCGGTAAAGGCAGCACGTGAGTATGTGGACATTCCTGTTTTTGGCGGCTTTGAGCCAGCAACACATATTGCACTGGGACTTGCCGATAGTATTTCCATCGTGACGGTGTTGCCGAATGTGGTACCCAATGTGGAGGGGAATGTATCTAAGGCCCGGTTGAATGGCCGCATTGTCAGCATCCGCAATGTAAACATCCCAGTAGAGGAACTGCAAGATCATGAAAAGCTCTGTAAGGCACTGGCCGAACAGTCTCTTCTTGCTATCCGCGAGGATGGCGCACAGGCGATCGTTATGGGCTGCACAGGTATTGTAGATGTGGCCGAACGCATCAAGCATGATCTGTTGGCTGAGGGCTACGATGTTCCCGTCCTGGAGGCAGCGCAGTCTGCTTTAAAGCTGTGTGAGGTATACGCCAAAATGGGGTTGCGGCAGAGCCGTTTGACGTACATGACCCCACCGGAACGAAAGTAACAGGAGGAAAAAAACATGAGTGTGCTTGCTAATTACGAGCCAAAAAGCGTGTTCTCATATTTTGAGAAGTTCTGCACTATTCCCCGCGGATCAGGCAACACAGACGGCATAGCATCCTACCTGATCAGTTTTGCTAAAGAGCACGGACTGGAGAGCTACCGGGATGCGGCAAATAATGTGATTATCCGCAAGCCCGCCAGTGCAGGGTACGAAAACGCTGATACGATTATTCTGCAGGGCCATCACGATATGGTCTGCGAGAAGAACGAAGGCGTGGACTTCGACTTCCTCACCGACGGTATCCAGATTTATGTGGACGGCGATGACATCCGAGCCAAGGGTACAACACTGGGCGGCGATAACGGTATTGCTGTGGCAATGATCCTTGCGATCCTGAGCGATGACTCTTTGGCACATCCTCCTATTGAAGCCCTTATCACTGCCGACGAGGAAATCGGAATGCTTGGCGCGTTTGCTCTTGACTGCACCAAGCTGACCGGTCACAAGCTGATCAATCTGGACTCTGAGTATGAGGGTGTACTGATGTGCAGTTGCGCTGGTGGTGTGAATGTGCGCGGCAAGCTGCCTGTCTCCTTTAAGGAGGCTACGGGAACTGCTGTGACCGTTCAGATCAAGGGCCTTACCAGCGGTCACTCCGGCGTTGAGATCGACAAGTGCCGTGCCAATGCCAATGTACTTATGGGCCGTCTGCTGACTGAGTTGAGCGAGAGCACCTGCTACAAGCTGGTCGCTCTGGAGGGTGGCGCCCGTGAAACGGCTATTGCCCCTATTGCTTCCTGCGTGATACTGGCTGATGATGCCGCTGCAGTGGTACAGAAGGTCTTGGAGCTAGGTGCCGTGTTCGCCAAGGAATATGCTACCACCGAGCCCAATATGGTCGTTGATGCCGCTGCTGGTGATACCAGAACAGTATCTGCATTGACCTGTGCCGACACGAAAAAGGTTGCCAAAATGCTGGTGGCTCTGCCCGACAGCGTACAGGAAATGAGCGTGGACATGCCTGGCCTCGTCCAGACTTCCACCAACCTTGGTCTGATGAAGCTGACTGATAGTGACATGACCTTCTCCACCACGACCCGCAGTTCCATGACTACCCAGAAAGAATGGATCGTCCGCAAGGTGCGCGCCATTGTGGAACTGGCCGGCGGAGAAGTGACAGTGGACGGCAACTATCCCGGCTGGGCTTACAACCCCCATTCCGTGGTGAAGGATACCGTACTGGTATGCTATAAGGAACTGTTCGGCAAGGAAGCCACCGTGGATGCTGTACACGCCGGCATCGAATGCGGCCTGTTCTCTGACAGTATCCCGAATCTGGACTGTGTATCCATCGGCCCCAACATGGGTGATGTTCATACTCCTAATGAGCACCTGAGCATTGCCTCCACAGAGCGTACCTATCGACTGCTCTGTGCTGTTTTGGCAAAGAGCAAGTAATTACTCTCTAACTTGCATCGTTCATTTCTAGGGGTCCTGCCCTGTTCTTGCTACCTCTAACTTCGGGGCAGGCCCCTCTCTTTACGCGATTATATCTGCGATGCTGTCCGCCAAGTGTTTTATAACACCGACCGGGGTATCCTCTAAATTCACGCCGCAATGCGGCATCAATCATGGAGGTCAGTATCATGAATAACAAGTACACATTACCCGTTCCTGCGCCCCATCATTTTTCTTTTGCTGTCCGCGACATCCCCGATGTGACGGTAGAACAGCGTGAACGTGTGCTGAAAGCACTGCACTACAATGAGTTTGCTTTCCCCGCTGGCATGCTGACGGTGGACATGCTCTCCGACTCCGGTACCACTGCCATGACCAACCACCAATGGGCAGCTCTCTTTATGGGCGATGAAGCCTATGGCCGCAATACCGGCTATTATGTGCTGCTGGATACATTTCGCGACATCTTTGAGCGCGGCGGCGAGAAGAACTGGAAGAAGATTCTGGATCTGGTCCGTACCGACTGCCGCGATGTGGAGAAGATGATAGAAGAAGTCTATCTCCGTGAGTATGAGGGTGGTCTCTTTAATGGTGGTGCTGCCCAGATGGAGCGCCCCAATACTTTCATCATTCAGCAAGGCCGTGCTGCCGAATCTGTGCTGATGGAAATCGTGAAGAAGATTCTCGCCGAGCGTTATCCCGGTAAGATCTTCACCATCCCCTCCAACGGTCACTTTGACACCACTGAGGGCAACATCAAGCAAATGGGCTCTATCCCTCGCAATCTGTACAATAAGCAACTGTTGTATGAGGTTCCCGAGGACGGCCGCTATGAGAAAAATCCCTTTAAGGGCAATATGGACTTGGATAAACTCCAGGAGCTCATTGATGCTGTTGGTGTAGATAATGTCCCGCTGATTTTCTCCTGTATCACAAACAACCCCGTCTGTGGTCAGGCCGTGTCCATGGCCAACCTGCGTGCAGTCAGCGAGATCGCGCATAAGAACAACATCCCCTACATTCTGGATGCTGCCCGCTGGGCTGAGAACGCGTATTTCATCAAGAAGTTCGAAGATGGATATGCCGACAAATCCATCGCCGAGATCGCTACCGAGATGTTCTCCTACTGCGACGGCTTCTGCATGTCCGCCAAAAAGGACGGCCACGCCAACATGGGCGGTATGCTGGCCTTCCGCGACAAGGGCCTATTCTGGAAGAACTTCTCCGACTTCAATGAAGACGGGACCACGAAGATGGACGTGGGCGTTCGCCTGAAGGTCAAGCAGATCTCCTGCTATGGCAACGACTCCTATGGCGGCATGTCCGGCCGTGACATTATGGCGCTGGCTGTTGGTATGTACGAAAGCTGCGACTTCAACTACATGGAAGAGCGCGTGGCACAGTGCAACTATCTGGCTGAGGGCTTCTACGATGCCGGCGTCAAAGGCGTGGTGCTGCCCGCTGGCGGCCATGCCGTCTATATCAATATGGATGAGTTCTTCGATGGCAAGCGCGGTCACGACACCTTTGCCGGTCAGGGCTTCTCCGTCGAGCTGATCCGCCGCTACGGTATCCGCACCTCCGAGCTGGGTGACTACTCCATGGAGTACGACCTCAAGACGCCCGAGCAACAGGCAGAGGTAGCCAACGTGGTACGTTTCGCCATCGACCGCAGCCGTCTGACCAAGGAGCATCTGGACTATGTCATTGCTGCTGTAAAGGCACTCTATGAGGATCGTGAGAGTATCCCCAATATGCGTATTGTTTGGGGCACGAACCTGCCTATGCGTCACTTCCACGCATTTTTAGAGCCCTATCCCAACACCTGATGTTGTGTGTGGAGATAAAGCTTTTTTGTAGCGGCAACGAGCATCCGATTTCTTCCCTCATCCGCCGTACACTGGTGGAGGTAAATGCTACAGACTGCCCTTCTCATGAGATCGCGTATCTCTATGGCAAATATGAACCTGATACGATTGCAGAAATCGCAAAAGCGGGTCATACCTATGTGCTTTGGCATGATGGTAAGATTATCGGTTGCGGCTCGGTAGTTCCTGATGAGAATACGCCAGAGATCGTTGCCGCGTTCTTGCTTCCAGAGTATATAGGGCGGGGGTACGGACGGAAGCTTTTTGAAGTGTTGGAAAGTGATGAACTATGCACAATTGCAGGTCGCGTATGGCTCACATCTTCTGTGACCGCCACGCCATTCTATGAAAAGATGGGCTATACTTACCGCTTCGGCTATCGAAACAGTGGCGGTGAGGACAACCTAATCGAGATGGAAAAGAGTTTGTGATTAGAATGGCCATTTTTTCTCTCCCTACGGAATTGGGCACCTCTCTACGTTGCTTGCGTAGGTAGGTGCTCAATTTTTTCGAAAAAATATAAAAATATCAATAACAGGAGCGTATCTGATTCTGAACCGAAACATCAAGCGCGGAAACCGGCTCATCGCAGACAATGAGTGCTGGGTCGAGGGCGATGGCGCAGGCAATACCTATCCTCTGGCGTTGCCCGCCGGAGAACTTGTGGAGGTAGCGGAAGAGGAACTCCTCCGGGATACCGACGTCGCGCAGAAGCGAGGGCACGCGTTCGGTCATTTCCTCCCTTGTGTGGCAGAGCTTGTGCGTTTTCAGCGGTCCGCCACAATGTCGCGCACGGTCATGCGCGGATTAAGGGAGGCGTAGGGATCCTGAAATATGAGCTGCATACGACGACGGTATGGGCCGAAGTCATTCTCACTAAGCGCGGTGATATTAGTTCCGCCGAACGTTATCTCTCCAGACGTCGCCTTTATGAGCCGGATAAGCGCTCGTCCAAGTGTCGATTTGCCGCAGCCGGACTCACCCACGAGGGCAAGAGTTTCACCCTTGAATATCTCAAGTGACACGTCGGAAACGGCGTGTACTTTTTTTCTGTTTTTCAGAGTGAACTCCTTTGCCAGCCCCTTGGCCTCAAGCAGAATTTCGCTCATAGATGCACCTCCGGTATGCTGATACAGCGCACAAGATGACCGGGAGATACCTCTTTTAGCTCTGGCACGGCATTGCAGCAGCTCGGACGCCTGCACATTCCGTAAATTCCGCCGCAGTCCGGCGGGGCGGTATAGGTAAAAGGAGCGCCTGCCCCAGCAGAAAGTGGAGCGGCAGCAGGCACGGCCCCTTGGGCGACAGCCGCCGGTTCAGCTGCCGGATGTCGGCGAGCAGCGCCTCGCGGTTCTCGCAGGGGCAGGGAAACAAGCTCCCCGTCTTGATGTCCGCCAGCGTGGGCGCGCCCTGCCTGACTAGTATTTCTTCGGACATTTGCTCTCGCCTCCTTTGAATGTTTATTGGTTAGCATGCTCTAACCATATAGTCCTTGAGAAGCCGCCCGAAGGCGGCTCTTCAAAGATCACCGACTACTTCTTCAAGAACGGGAACGGCTCCTTCTTTTCGCATATCTTCGTTTGGATATCCCCCGTGGCATAACCGGTGGCGTCAATGACAGCGCGAAAGGCTTTTTCGTCCAGCGGCTCCTGAGAGAGGATCACCGCCTGCCGCCGCGCCCCAATGCCATGGTTCTCATCCAAGTAAGCCTCAGATGCAGACCAGCATTGCTGATGTCATCGACGCTTTACTTTCTTCCCACCAGCAATGTTGAGCCGCGAAGCATCAGGCGTTTGGCCTCCTTCGACATCATGAAGCTGCCGTCGGTCGTGTCGAGCAGCTCCACGCGCTCATATCCCATGTCCCTGAGCTTTTGGACAAATGCCTGCATATCGCCGTATCTACGGGGCGACATCAGGTCATGAATGGCAAATGTCCCGCCCTTTTTCAGCACACGCAGCGTCTCCAGCAGAAGCTGCTGCTTGTCCTTCCCCGTGATATTGTGATAGACATAGTTGCTGGTCACCGCGTCGAAGCTCTCGTCGGGGAAATCCAGCTTCACGGCGTTTCCGCGCCGGAACGAAGCATTTTTCACGCCCTCCGCAGCCGCGTTTTTTTCGCACAGCGGCAGACTGAAGGAGGCATATTCCTTGCCCCAGCGGTCAATGCCGACCATTTTCCCCTGGGGATTGCGCTTTGCGCAGGCAATGGCCAGCGCACCGCTGCCGCAGCCGATATCCAGTCCCACGCCGCCCTCCGGCAGCGTGATCTGCTCCGCCGTACCGTCAATGATCTGCTTTGAGAGCTTGCGCTCGCCGTCATAGGAAAAGCTCCGATAGGCATATATGCACCACTCGCTGTACTTTGCACAAACGACAAAGGCAATGCCGAACACCACGCTCAACACGACGCGCAGCTTTCCGCCCACACCGATGCCGAATATGCCGAAAGCAAGCAGCAGTGCAAGGGACAGCATCGTTCCCGCGATGAGTGAAAACAGCATTCCCTTGGGGATCCAGTTTTTGTAGTCAGGCTTCATTCTTGGGACTCCTTTCTTTTCTAACGGTCTTCATGCAAAAATCTCAGTGGTCGTCGCCGTGTCCCAGCGTTTTCGTTCGATGCCAGATGAGCTTCGGATGCAGACCGGCGCAGCTGATGTCATAGCTGTCGCAAAAGCAGCGGCACCTCCGCGCCTATCCCAGCGCCACATCCAGCGTCATCATGACGCTGAAGCCCGCGGCAAAGAAAACCGTGCCGATGTTGGAGTGCTTTCCTTGTGACATCTCTGGGATCAGCTCCTCCACCACCACATAGAGCATGGCGCCCGCCGCAAAGCTCAGAAAATACGGCAGCGCCGGGATCACCAGCTGCGCCGCAAGAATCGTCAGCACCGCGCCGATAGGCTCCACCACGCCGGAGAGCATGCCGCCGAGAAATGCCTTACCCTTGCTCTCGCCCTCCGCCCAGAGCGGCATGGAGATGATCGCTCCCTCGGGAAAATTCTGAATGGCGATGCCAAGGGACAGGACAAGCGCGCTTGCCGCCGTGATCTGTGCGTTCCCCGCGAGGAAGCCCGCGTACATCACGCCCACCGCCATGCCCTCCGGGATGTTATGCAGTGTCACCGCCAGCACCATCATGGTGGTGCGGCCGAGCCTGCTTTTCGGTCCCTCCGCCTGATTGCTGCCCACATGAAGGTGGGGAATCAGCCGGTCAAGCAGGAGCAAAAACAGCACGCCGACCCAGAAGCCGATAAAGGCCGGGAGGAAGGACAGCTTGCCCATGCCCTCCGACTGCTCTATGGAGGGGATCAGCAGGCTCCAAATCGACGCCGCCACCATCACACCGGCGGCAAAGCCGGCAAGGGCACGCTGCACCAGATCGCCAAGGGATTTTTTCATAAAGAACACGCAGGCCGCGCCCAGTGTTGTACCCAAGAAGGGAATCAGCATGCCGAGAAAGGTTTCCATTTGCTTCATTGCTTCCTCGTATCGCTCGCTCAGAGAGCGGCGCATAGATATCCCAAATCTTCTTTTGTCCCCGCTTTAGCAAGTGGTGATTCCTTTCATCAATTCCCTTGGGGAAACACTTCTGATCTGCTCCGGCGGGATGCGCGCCGGATATCTGCCCTTTTCCAGAATACCGGTCAGGTACTGATTATCCAGGATCATATCGTCCCGAATGAGCTGCCAATTCGCTTTTTTCCTGTAAAGAATCTTGAAAATCAGAAAATTCACCACCGGCCCTATGACCGGCGCCTGCACGCCAAAGCTCTCCGTATGGCGAAAGCGGCAGCCCGTATCGGTCCGCTCTCCCTCAAATGAGATGACGGCAGTTTTTTTATCGCTCTCGAAGGCAAAGGAAAAATGATCCTTGTCCCTTTCCGCCCGAATGATCGTGCCGGTGACGTCATAATCCATGCCCATGACGATTTCATGAAAGCGCACTTTATCTCCGGCTTGAATGCCGCCGCTGAGCAGTTCGCATTCCAAATGCAGCGGACTCCACTTGACGAACTCCTCCTCAAAATGGTCCACCCACCACTCCAGCTTTTCAAAAGGGGCGGCGATCTCTGTTGTTTCGGTCAATGTTACCATATGCTTTTCTCCTTCATCGTGCTTTTTCTCCTTCATCCGCGTCTTTTCCCTGTTTGTGTCCATATATGTCCCGTGCCGGCACGCCGTAAAGCCTATGCTGCACAGGGAGCCCGTAATCATCCACGCCACAAAGCGATAGATGTCGCGCCAATCCCCGCCCGGCAAGCGCCGAAGCCGTTTATCGGGGCTTCCCCTCCTTTTCTTTGTTCAACCTCCAGGTTTCTGCCGTCTCGCTTTTAGTTAGCGCATTTTAACTAATTGGCAGAAGAAACGGCAGACTATTTTATGAGTAGTCTGCCTTGAATCCGCCTTGGTCAGACACCGGCCTTGGCTATCCCAGCGCCACATCCAGCGTCATCATGACGCTAAAGCCCGCGGCAAAGAAAACCGTGCCGATGTTGGTGTGCTTTCCCTGCGACATTTCAGGAATCAGCTCCTCCACCACCACATAGAGCATGGCGCCCGCCGCAAAGCTCAGAAAATACGGCAGCGCCGGGATCACCAGCTGCGCCGCAAGAATCGTCAGCACCGCGCCGATAGGCTCGACAACGCCGGAAAGCACGCCGCCGAGAAACGCTCGGCCCTTGCGTTCCCCCTCCGCCCGGAGCGGCATGGAGATGATTGCCCCCTCGGGAAAATTCTGAATGGCGATGCCAAGGGACAGAACAAGCGCGCTTGCCGCCGTAATTTGCGTATTTCCCGCGAGGAAGCCTGCATACACCACGCCGACTGCCATTCCCTCCGGGATATTATGCAAGGTAACAGCCAGCACCATCATGGTAGTGCGCCCGAGCTTACTTTTCGGACCCTCGGCCTGTTCACTTCCCACATGAAGATGGGGAATCAAACGGTCAAGCAGGAGCAAAAACAGCACGCCGACCCAAAATCCGATAAAGGCGGGGAGAAAGGACAGCTTCCCCAAATCCTCCGACTGCTCAATGGCGGGGATCAGCAAGCTCCAGATGGACGCCGCCACCATCACCCCGGCGGCAAAGCCCGTAAGGGCGCGCTGCACCGAAACACCGAGTGATTTTTTCATAAAGAACACGCAGGCCGAGCCCAGCGTTGTACCCAAGAAAGGGATCATGATTCCAAGAAAGGTTTCCATTTGTCTCACCGCCTTTGCATTGCAGTATTATTTGTTTCTTCGATAGCCCGCCTCGTCCCTGTATTCGGGATGCTCTTTCAGATACGGGTCTTTATCGCCGCAGATGGTATAATCGCATCGGCAGCCGTCCACGCAGGTGGTCGTCCGCACCAGCCTTGCGTGGAGCATCTCCATAGATGCATAGTCCACATTACACAGGGCGGGCATAATATCCGTAAGACCGTGCTTGATAGCAAACTCCGCTGCTGGGCACGCCGTAAATTCATAATAAATAGGCTTGTCGGTTTCATAAGGCGCAACCGACATCTCGTAATCGTGCCATTTGTCGCAGCCGCCTTTCGCCCGTACAAACGCCCTGTACATCAACTTCCTCCAGAACGGCTTGTTGCAGTCCACAAACCGCAGCCTGCGGAAGATCGGCAGGATCAGGTTTTCCTCCATCTCCTCGATCTCGCGGAAGGATGTGACAGCTTTGCAGACCGTGTAATAGCTCATGATGGCGATGCAGTCGTAGGTGCCGCCTACGCCGTTGTGGAAGTTCCGTTTGCCGCCCAAGTCGGTACGCCAGTCGGAGAGAAATTCCGCATACCGCTGCTGTACCTGTTCCCATATCGTCTCCCGCTCCGCTTCCGGATAGTGCAGGGCGATTTTTGCCCGTATCTCTTTCTTGCAGGGCTTGGAATACAGCACATGGCATTTGCGGTCAAATAGGAGCTTCTTGTCCTTCATCTGCCTGCTTCTCCCTCATTTCCGTGCCGTAACGCACAGCCAGCTTTTCTTTTTGTGTATCTGGACATCGTGAAAGCCCGCCTGCTCCAGATACGTCTTCAGCTCGGCGTCCTTGTAGATGGTCATGCCGCCGATGATCTCCGTCCACTTCTCGTCCTTGTCCGAGTCGCCGTTGCTTTCGTTGCAGATGAGAAATGTCCCGCCGGGCTTCAGCACCCGGTAAACCTCCCGGAAGCACTGCGGCAGATCGGGCCAGAAATAGACAGTCTCAAAGGCTGTGACCGCATCGAACCAGTCCTTTGCGAAAATGATACGCTCCACGCTGCCCTGCCACACCACGCAGCGCCCCTCCTGAATTGCGGCTCGGTTGAGGCTTCGAGCCTTCTCCACGCTGACGGGGGAATAGTCAATGCCCTTGACAATACCCTGCGGACATTTTTTCAGAAGTCTCTTCATGTTCACCCCGCCGCCGCAGCCGCAGTCCAGCACCTTGGCGTCCGGCGCGGCATTCAGAAATTGAAGACCCCATTGAGCCACGGCACTGTGCCCGACATTCATCATAGCGACCATGAGCTTCCCGCCAAAGCCTACGGGCTTGCGGGTGTTTTCAAAGAATGACATATCACACCTCCATTTTTACACACTCGGCATAGGTCAGCGGGAACGAGGCTTTCAGCACAGCGCTTTTCCGCACCGTCCAGCTGTTCTGCCTTAGGAAGCGCAGGTATTCCTCGCTCGTCCGCCTGCTGTGGAGAGGGAAGCCTGCCAGCTTCATGAAAAATGCCCTGACCTTGCCGGAAAACGAGTTTCCCGCGTGGGTGAAGGTGGGCGCGATGAGCACACCGTCGTCCTTCAGCACCCGGCGGATCTCGGCAAGGGCTTTCTCCGGCTGCGGCACGATGTGCAGTGCGTTGGATACGATCACCACATCGAAGGACTTGTCCGCATAGGGCAGGCGGAACATATCCTGCACGGAAAAGTGCAGCTTCGCCGAGCGGTTGTCCCGCTTGGCCTCTGCAATCATCTCCGCGGAGGCGTCCGTCGCCTCGATGTGCGCCGCCGCGTTCACGATGCTTTTTGCGATCAGCCCCGTGCCGGTGGCAAGCTCCAGCACCGTTTTGTGACGCACGATTGGCTGAATTAGCGCATACATCTCTCCATACGCCGCCCCATCCTTTCGCATAAAGCGGTTGTACCGACCGGCATTTCTGTCCCAGAAATTCTTATGTTCTCGTTTCAGGCACATCGCCTCCCTCCAAATCAACTTAAAGCATCGAGCTTCTTCCTGAAATAGAGCGCCAGGCTGCAGATCAGCGTCAGGCTCCCAAAGAAAACGAGGATATGCGGGATATGGAAATACACAGCCAGTGCAGAGTAGATAAAGGATGCAACCGGCATGGAGGCCTGCATCATGGCGGTAAGAAATCCACTGATGCGCCCCATCATCTCCTTTGGAACGGCTTTCATCACAGAGCTTCCAATGACAACGTTCAAAAGTCCCCCTCCAAAGCCGATGGAGAGCATACTGAGTGTGAGAATCCCCATTTTCAGAACCGGCGTAGACAGGCTTTGGGCGATGCTCATTTCAATCAGCGCCGCGCCCATAATAACGCCTGCGGCGACTGCAATGACAGGGGTTTTGATCTTCCCGAGCTTGGGAAGCAGCGCAGATCCCGTTATCATGCCAACAGACGTCAGTATTTTGATATACGAAAGCGTCTCAGGCCCCATTTTCAGATAGTCGGATACATACGGCGTCTGAAAAACGGTCAACGGCATGATGCCGAAGTTGATCAGCAGCCCTATCAGGCTCACCGTCTGAATCGTCCTGCTTGCACGGATAAATCTAAAACCCTCCGCAAAATCCTGAATCACACCTTTTACCGTCTGCTTTGCGCCCTGCAGGTTCTCCTTATACCGTATCGACCATATGATCGCAGACGATATCAGAAATGTCGCCGCATCGATCCACAGAGCGCCGACAGCGCCTATTAGCGCGATCACGCCGCCCGCAAGCATATAACCGACCAGCCCCGATATTCTTGAAACAGAATAGTTGGCGGCCTTTCCCAACGTATAATACTCCTTCTCCAGCAATTGCGGCAGGATTGCGCCGCCGGCAGGAAGGCGAAAGGCCTCCACCGTGGAGGTGGCCAGTGTAAAAACCACGATGAGCGCCGGGCTTAAAAGACCTGTGGTGTAGAGCGTCACAATTGCCGCAACAAACACAAAGCGCAGCAGGTCGGCAAGCGCCATGACCCTTTTTTGCTTATGCGATCTACGAACGCACCCGCAAAGGGCGTGAGAAAGACGGTCGGAACGAAATTCAGACCGACCACGAGCGCCATCAGCGATGCGCTGCTGGTGATCTCATACATGATCCACGAGTAAGCGATCACATCTATGGAATCTCCGAAGCGGTTGATCGTATCGGCTAAAAGAAGCTGGATGTATTGCCTTTGAGACAAAAGCTGTCGGTACTCTTTCTTTTCCATATTACACCTCCGGAATCGGAAAGCGGAGGAACAGTCTCTCTGCTATGGGGCGGCTCAGCAGCATACTCGGCTCTGCATACCGCATCACTGCGCACATCCGAACCATGCGATAGTAGATGGGGCGGCTTGCGCAAAAGGGCTTATTGTCCCCGTGCGGGCATCGGACGCGCCGTTGGCTGGCGTTTCCCGGCAGGGTGGCGCACACAGGGCAAGGCTCCTTCCGCCTTGTCCCATGTGCGCCACGTCCACACCGGCGCAGCATGAGGGTAACGATTTCAATCTACTTTTCCTTATTCAAGAGTCATGTTCCTTTCTGCTCTGTATTTCAGTTAGCCATCTCTAACCGCTTGGTGGAAGAAAAGGCAGGTCGCCTGTGTGCAGTCTGCCTTGGCTTCAGTCGCATATCAACCTCGGTTATCACAACGCCGTTGTCAGCGCAGGGGCCGGCAGCGGTTACTCAAGTAACTGATATGTACTGCTTCCGGCCATCATCCCTCATGCCGATCCGGTGTATCGGCTCTTTTGCTCTTGCTGTTCCAGCGTGTCCAGCAACTGGCTTATGCTCTTTTTCCCGAACAGCACCTTTTCGCCGTTCAGCACGAGACAGGGTACGCTCATGACATTATACGTTTCCTTCAAGGCGGGAAAGTGGTTCAGATCGTATGCCTCAGTTCTGACATTGGGGTTGAGGGCGGCTATGTGCTGGGCTGCAATCACCAGCTCCGGGCACATGGTGCAGGACAGCGAAACGAATATCTGCATATCTGTCGGTGCATCAAGAGCCTTTATTCGGCCCATAGTTTCTCCGTCAAGAGCCTGTCCCGGTCCGGCCACGTTATAAAGCCCCATGATAAAAGAAGTAAATTCGTGCCCGCCCGGTACCCCGTGGAAAGCGAGACCGGAGTCGCTGCCGTCAGAGCGCAACACACTCACCAGCGGCATATGCTCAGCGCCTTCGGTAGATTTTCTTACTGTGAGTTTGGGTGTGAGTCGTGCAAGCTCCTCCATATAGGAGCGGAGTTCCTCTGAAATAGCCTTCTCGTCAAGGTAAAGTTCCAGTATCAGGGGCTCCTGCATCCTTTCAAATACTGCCTCAAGCTGCTGCTTTACCTGCTGCGGGAATATCCCCTCGGGCCGAGCCTCGCCGCCGGGTGCCGCCTTCGCTTCTTTTATCTCAGGCTTTCGGGGGCGAAGACCGGTTTTTTCCTGCATGGCTGCGGCATACTTTTCCAGCGCAGTCGCAGCCTTTGCGCCATCGCCCACGGCGGTGACCACCTGCCGCAGCTCCTTCACGCACACGTCGCCCGCGGCGTATACGCCCTCAAGGTTCGTCCGCTGCGAGCTGTCCGTAACGATATAGCCTCTCGGGTCAGTCTCAACTTTGTCCCGGATCAAGGCCGTTTCCGGCTCGTAGCCGGCAAACACAAACACGCCGAAGGTATCCCCATGCGGTGCGAAAACCGTTTCCTCTCCGGTTTTCAAATCTCTGTATCGCAGGCTGCGCAGCGCCGTATCGCCCGTAGCCTCCACCACTGCGGTATGGGAAAGGACAGTGATCTTCGGATGCTCTTTGGCGGCGCGCGACACAGCCTCGGCGCAGGAGAAGTCCTCGCCGCGAATCAGTACGGTGACGTGCTTTGCATAGCGGGTCAGGAAAACACTCTCCTCCGCCGCGGCAAAACCGCCGCCTATGACAAAAACCTCCTTGCCGGTAAAAAACTCGCCGTCGCAGGTGGCGCAGTAGGCTATGCCCCGTCCACGGAACTCCGCCTCGCCGGGAAAGCCTATCATACGCGGATGGGCTCCCGTGGCCAGAAGCACGCCAAAGCAGCGGTATTCTCCGCGCCCGGTCTTCACGGTCTTGACGTCCCCGTCCAGTTCAAAAGCCGTGACCTCGGCCAGCAGGAACTCTGCGCCGAAGCCCTCTGCCTGCTGCCGCATTGTGTCCGTCAATTCTCTACCGCTGGTTTTTGCTACGCCGGGATAGTTCACGATCTCATTCGTGATAGTGATCTGGCCGCCGAAATGCTCCTTCTCCACCACCAACACGCGATAGCGTGCCCTGGCAAGATAAAGGGCCGCCGTAAGTCCGGCCGGCCCTCCACCTATCACGATTACATCATAGAGCTGTTCCATCTCCATTACAGCATACCCACAAGGTCAAGGCTTGGCTTGAGGGTCTCGGCTCCGGGCTGCCACTTGGCGGGGCAGACCTGGTCGCCGTGCTCCGCCACAAACTGGCTGGCCTGAAGCCTGCGGAGAAGTTCATCGGCATTGCGGCCCACGTTTCCTGCGTTGACTTCGTATACTACGATCTTGCCCTCCGGGTTCACAATGAAGCTTCCGCGCTCTGCAAGGCCGTTTTCCTCGATATACACCTCAAAGTCGCGGCTCAGCGCATGTGTGGGGTCGGCCAGCATGGGATAAGTGATCTTGCTGATGCGCTCAGAGTGGTCGTGCCACGCCTTATGCACGAAATGTGTGTCGGTGGATACGGAATAAACCTCGCAGCCGGCCGCCTTAAACTCAGCGTATTTGTTCTGCAAATCCTCAAGCTCGGTGGGGCAGACAAAGGTAAAGTCTGCGGGGTAGAAGAAGAACAGGCTCCACTTGCCCAACACATCCTGCTTGGTCACGGTCCGAAACTCTCCGTTCTGATACGCCTGTGCGGAAAAATCGCTGATTTCTTTGTTAATAAGTGACATGATTTAATCTCCTTTTCTTTTTAATTGGTTTGATTGCTGAATCGGGGACAGCGTCATTCCATCGTCATGGAGGGCGCTGTGTAGACCCGGGCCTTCAACTCGCTGTTGAGCATATACAGCCCCTTGCTGTCACCGCCGAACAGCTCCATCTTGGTGATGAGGTCGGCGGCGTTCTTTTCCTCCTCGCCCTGCTCCTTGATGAACCAGTCCAGCATCTGCATGGCGCGGAAGTCCCTGGCCTCGTATGCGGCGGCGTAGATGGCGTCGATGCTGGCGGTAACGAGCCTCTCATGCTCCAGTGCCTTTTTCAGCGGCGTCATGTGATCGCCCCGTTCCCACTCCGGCTTTGCGATGGCCTCAAAGGTGACGCCCTCGCCGTTATTCTGCAAATACTGATAGAACAGCATGGCGTGATCCCGCTCCTCCTGCGCCTGGACCCGGTACCAGTTCTCAAAGCCGTCTAAGCCCACGGAGGCGTAGTAGTTGGCAAAATCCAGATACAGGTAGGCGGAGTAGAACTCCTTGTTGATCTGCTCGTTGAGCAGCTTCGATACGTTAGCGTTCATTGTTTTCCTCCTTCAATGCTGTGGTCTTTTTCCTCCTGTTCTCTGCAGGCAGGACAGATATACCGGATCCTGAGATCATAGGAGAGTATCTTCTGCCCAAGCTTGTTTTCGATAGGTTCTGTGAGGTCTCTCAAACAGATGTCAGTTATCTTACCGCACCGACTGCAGATTAGATGATCATGCCGTTCGGTACAGTCATATCTGTCCGGCGACCCGGGCTCGGTGATGCGGTGCAGCAGACCTTCCTCCGCCAAGGCGTTCAGATGCTTATACACGGTGCCAATGGCGATACTGGGATGCTCCTTTTTCATCTCCATGAACACCTGCTCCGCCGTGGGGTGCCGCTGAAGCTCCGTTACGGCAGCCAATATCTCCTCTGCGTATTTCGGCATACTGCCAACCTCCTAAATACAAGAATAAGTCTTATTCTTTCTCCTTTATTATACCCATATTTCTCTCTTTGTCAACAGCCACAAGGGCCTTACGCCCCCAAATTGCTCCAAAAAGCCTTGACAGTCTCGACTGTATCTGTTATAGTCACAGTATAAACTGTATCAGCAATAAACACAGTTGCATTGGAGGTTAATTATGCGTCAGATATTACTTTTTGCGGCACTTGCCACCTCGCTTGCGCTGCTGAGCGGCTGCACGCTGTCCAAGACAAAAGCGGACACGGCGGAGGACATGACAGGCAAGGCGGCGTATCATAAGATCAGCGCCGAGGAAGCCTATGAGATGATGGCCTCGCAGGAGGTCGTGGTGGTGGATGTCCGCACCCGTGAGGAATACGACGGCGGACACATCGAGAACGCCGTCCTTGTCCCCAACGAGAGCATCGGCAGCGAAATGCCCGAGGCGCTGCCCGACAAGGAAGCCACGCTGCTGGTCTACTGCCGCAGCGGCCGCCGCAGCAAGGATGCCGCACAAAAGCTGCTGGCGCTGGGGTATCAGAGCGTCTACGACTTCGGCGGCGTCATCGACTGGCCCTACGAGCTTGTGAAGGAGGGATGATTGTGGACAGTTCTTTTAATCTGGCCGTCCATGCGCTGGTCTGCCTGAGCCACAGTGGACGCTCTCTCAGCAGCGAGGCTCTGGCGGAGAACATCTGCACTAACCCCACCCGCGTCCGCCGGGTGCTGGCGGGGCTGAAAAAGGCGGGAATGGTGGAGACCCGGGAGGGTCTGGACGGCGGCTATCGCCTTTGCACCGACCCCGTAGTCCTTTCTCTCCGGCAGGTGGCGGAGGCGATAAATACCCGCTTTGTGGACTGCGCGTGGCACAGCGGGGACATTGACCGGGACTGCGCCATCTGCTCCGGTATGGCAGGCGTGATGGATGCGCTCTACCGGAACATGAACGAGCAGTGCGCCGCGTATCTCTCGCACATTACGATCACAGATATTGAAACACAGCTTTTTACACAGAAATAGGAGGATATATGATGCTTACCATTACGACCAACAGCTTCGAAAACAACGTTCTGCACGCGGACAAGCCCGTGCTGGTGGATTTCTGGGCCCAGTGGTGCCCCTACTGCCGCCGCATTGCTCCGGCCTTCGACAAGGTGGGCGAGCAGTACGCAGACACTCTGACGGCAGGCAAGATCAACTACGACGAGGAGCCGCAGCTGATTCAGCGCTTCGGCATCGACACCATCCCCACGCTGCTGCTCTTTAAGAACGGCGAGGTGCTTGGCTCCATTGTCGCGCCTGCCTCCAAGTCGGCCATTGAGACATTTATCCAGGAAACGCTGGCACAGTGAGGACACGATTATGGAGCAGATCTACGACATGATCGTCATCGGCGGCGGCCCCGCCGGATACACCGCCGCCCTGTACGCCGCCCGTGCCGGGCTTTCCACGTTGGTGCTGGAAAAGCTCTCCGCCGGCGGGCAGATGGCGCTGACGGAGCAGATCGACAACTATCCCGGCTTCGAGGGCGGCATCGACGGCTTTACGCTGGGCGAAAAAATGCAGCAGAGTGCCGAGCGCTTCGGTGCGGTGACGGAGCTGGCGGAGGTGTACAAAGCCAACCTGTCTGGAAAAACCAAGACGTTGGACACCAGCGAGGGCGCCTTTCAGAGCCGCACGGTGGTCATCGCCACCGGTGCGACACCCCGCCCCTTGGGCGTTCCCGGCGAGGAGGCACTCGTCGGCAAGGGCGTTCACTACTGCGCCGCCTGCGACGGCGCGCCCTATCGGGGCAAGACCGTGGCAGTGGTGGGCGGCGGCAATTCCGCCGCGGCAGACGCACTTGCCCTGTCCCGTATTGCCAAAAAGGTCTATCTCATCCACCGCCGGGACAGCCTGCGGGCAACGAAGGTCTATCATGAGCCGTTGATGAACGCGCCCAACGTAGAATTTTGCTGGAACAGCACCGTTTCCGCTCTGCTGCACGACAGCCGCCTGACGGGGCTTCGGCTAAAAGATGTCAACACCGACGCGGAACATGACCTTGCCTGCGACGGCGTGTTCATCAGCGTGGGACGTGCCCCGGCGACGGAGCTGTTCCGACGCGAGCTGGCGCTGGACAAGTCCGGCTACATCATCGCGGACGAATCCACCCGCACCAGCCTCCCCGGCGTGTTCGCCGTGGGCGACGTGCGCACCAAGGCGCTGCGGCAGGTGGTCACCGCCGTATCGGACGGCGCGGTAGCCGTCCACTATGCGGAGGAATATCTGGCGGAGAACCGATAAGGGAGGATGTCTTGAGAACATATAAGGATAAAGATGAGCTCAAAAACGAGATTCGTCAGAGCTTTGAGAAATATATTTCCGAGTTTGATACGATCCCGGAAGCCCTGAAGGATAAAAGAGTACCCGGCGTGGACAGAACGCCGGCAGAGAATCTTGCGTACCAGGTGGGGTGGACAACGCTGCTTTTGAAATGGGAAGCTGACGAGAAGCGTGGAATGGACGTGAAAACACCGTCGGAGCAGTTCAAATGGAACCAGCTGGGCAGCCTGTATCAATGGTTCACGGACACCTACGCCCACTCGTCCTTAGCAGAATTGAAGGGCAAATTAAACGAAAATATCGCCGCTATCCAGACCATGATCGATTCCATGAGCGAGGAGGAGTTGTTCCAGCCGCACATGAGAAGGTGGGCGGATGACGCCACCAAAACAGCGATATGGGAGGTTTACAAGTTCATCCACGTCAATACCGTCGCGCCCTTCGGAACGTTTCGGACGAAAATCAGGAAATGGAAAAAGACCGCGCTGTATGGGGCGGTGAATTAAGAAAACATTTTTGCAAGGAACGGTGTAGCCAAACGGCTATGCCGTTCTTTGCTGTTTTTGAGTTGTATTTTGGGCTTTTTCTTTCGCCCGTCCAAAATTAAATGCACCGATGAAGTTATATACAATCGTGATTTTCCTTGTCTTGGATTTTTTATCGGTATGGGAAACTTCGATACGATCTATAAACTGGCAGCATATATCAAATACAGGTAATGAAAGTCCGGCAGAAAGCCAAGACGCAGGAATGGTGAGGAAATAAACAGCAAACCCAGTCGAGCCTGTCAGCGGTTAGAGTGAACGCCTCAAATGCGCCGCCGTTGATAGCCCCGCCCGTCTTTGCTGTTCGATAATCAAGAGGGCGACAGCACAATGCTACCGCCCTCTGCTATTATTTAGCATGACGGGACTTTACGTCCATAAGCTCGTTGTTCTCCATGATAAAGGGGCTCGCCGTATCCTGTCCCCATGAGGTGTCATATTTCCCTATAAGGTAATCACTCAGCGCCGTTCGGTCGGCAAAGCGCAGCATCCGGTACGGCTCCTGAAAGGCAACCTTTTCTACAAAGTACAGCGTCCCGTCCTCCGCCGTCAAAAGTACGCCAACATGCCCGACAAACAGCAGAGATTCCTCCTCGGTCGGCTTATCATGGAAGAATACCGTGATGAGGCGGATCCGTTCATTCTCCCGAAAGGTAACGCCGCGGGATGCCCATTCCTCTTGTACGGTTTGTACATGACGCTTGATCTCCGTGGTATCCTCCGCCTTCATGGAGGAATACAGTGCGCGGAAATCTGCAAGGCTGCTTCCGCCCAGCGCATCGGGATCTGTTTTCAGCGTTTCCTCGTCCACAAACAGCACATCTTCACCGGCATTGATTTGAGAGTCTGCGCTCACGGAGAGGAAGTCCCCAAACAAGTTCATGGCGGTGATCCGGCAGTTATAGCCCGGAAACGTCCCGTTCTTCGCCGTCCATTCGTCCTGCATCGCGTAAGGGTCATATTTCGTATACAGCAGCTCCGCTTCCTCAAAGCCATCCGTAAGCCATTCCTGCTTCACGCTGTCATTAAAGTGGTCCACACGGCGGAAAAAGCCCTGAATACGCCCATCTGACACGCCTGTGTCGGAGAGCAGCTCCTTCAAAAGTTCCCTTGATCCGCTGTCGTTCAGGTTTGTGTACTCGATCCTTTCCAATGCCGGTCGCTGCTCGGCCGCGCCGCAGCCCGCGAATGCGGAAGCGATAAGAATAACACATATAGCCAGCATTGTCTGCCGAAATGATTTCATAATCTGCTCCATCCTTTCCTTTGACCATCGACTATTTTGCAAAGATTATTATACCATTCTAGCATAAGGTCTATGTTAAGCAAGAGGTCTTTGGGGCGATCGGAACAGCGAAAGACTGGCTTTCACCACGCGGCTGACAAAGCGGATTATCTCATCCTTGCTGTACTTGTCATAGCCCTCCACAACGACATGCATCAAACCATTTGACAGATGGGTATACATCATCTCAAGATCTGTTTCGCTGGCATTGGGCAGCTCTTTCCGCCAGTAGGCAATGCTGTCCTCCTTGGCCAGGGCAATCATCCGCATGAGGACCGTTGAGTTTGTATTCCCCAAAATCAGGACGCGGCACGCCGTTTGATTCTGATCGACCATATCGTAGATGGCTTCGATCAGCGCCGTCACATCAAACGAATTGACATAGCGAAGGGATTTCTCAAATGCGTCGATGAGTTCATTCTCAATGCTCTCCATCAGGGCAAAGCAATCGCTGTAATGGGCATAGAAGGTGGCACGGTTAAGCTGCGCCAGCGCACAAACCTCTTTCACCGTAATTCTGTTTACAGGTTTTTCCTTCAGCAACTTCAGAAAAGACTGCTTGAGCACCATTTGCGTATAGCGTTTCCTTGCATCCATCTTCTCCATACAGAGTCCCTCTAAAAAAGTTTACAAAGATTATCAACAGTTCAACAGACAGTGTTGCTTTTCTTTCAGCCGTATGGCAAGTGCTGATTGTTTCTGCCTTCCTCCTCAAGTATACTGTACTCGTGAAAGATAATCAACACTTGTATGCTTATTTGAGAGAGGATGCTTTTTGAATGTATGATAAATATCTTGTTACAGGCGCCACCGGCTTCCTCGGCAGAGCCGTTGTAGAAGCACTGGCACGCCGCGGCGCACGAGTGCATGCGCTTGTGCTGCATGATGACCCCTATATCAATTTGCTCCCCAAAGAAGTCCATACCGTCATCGGTGATGTGTATGCGGAAAACTCGCTGACAGACTTCTTCGCGGATGCCGACAGCCGTACCTGTGTAATTCACTGCGCTGGTATCGTCTCCGTCGCCTCCAGGCCCGGTTCGAGGCTCTATCAGGTCAATGTAGGTGGGACATGGAGAGTTCTCCGGCAATGTATGGAGCATGATGTGGGCAAAATGGTCTATGTCAGTTCCGTCCATGCCATACCGGAAAAGCCGAAGGGCTGCATCATTACGGAGGATTGTGAATTCTCTCCGGGGCTTGTGGACGGAGATTACGCCAAGAGCAAGGCAACTGCAACAGAGTTGGTCTTCGCTGCAGCGGAACGCGGGTTGAATGCCAGCATTGTTTTCCCCTCCGGCATCATCGGGCCGGGCGACTTACAGGGTGGGAGCTTCACCTCAATGGCAAAATCCTTTCTTGCCGGGAAGCTGCCTTTAGCCGTTCGCGGCGGATATGACTTTGTGGATGTGCGGGATGTGGCAAGAGGCATTCTCGCCTGTTCCGAAAGCGGAGAGCCCGGCAAGGGATATATTTTGTCCGGCCACTATGTCACCATCTGCAAGATGCTTCAGCTCATGGGAAAGACTGCAAAGCTGAAGTATCGCCCCATCTGCCTGCCTCTGGGTCTTGCAAAGCTGGCCGCTCCGTACTACGAACGTCGGAGTCTGAAGGATCGAAAGCCGTTGTTTTACACCCCATATTCCGTTTCCGTTCTTGCCTCAAACGGCCGCTTCAGCCATGCTGCTGCGTCGGAACGCTTTGCATATCAGCCGCGCCCGATGGAGGAGACTTTGCGGGACATGACAGTCTGGCTTTTGGAGCAGAGGAGAAAGGACGAAGTGTGACCTCACATCAACAAAAAGCACCTTGGGCAGGCTGTGCATGCTACTGATATGCTCCGCAATCTCAGTTGTCATCAACATGCATTCCATGATATAATTTAATAAAGGGATTAAAAACTCGCAAATGCAGGCATTCACCCATTGTTTCATAATATTCCATCTCACACTTATGTACTGTCATTATTGCCCCACTTAAAAGGCTTTTGTCGGAAAGGAGCACGATATGAATCGGATCATCACCATCGGCCATGCAATGGGCGGTCGGCAGCGGTCTTATGAAGGGAAAATCCGGCAATCTGCTTGACTCGCAGGGCACGGCGACCCGCGCTGAGATCGCCGCCATGCTCCACCGCTTCATTGAGAAGTATGAGCTGGTGCAGGGCAAGGCTCCCGGCGGCCTGATGGGCTGGATCGACCCGAAGCGGCTGCAAATCCCAAAGACCGGCGACAGTAGCGTGTTAGGCTTGTGGGGGTTCTCCCTCTGTATATCTCTTGCCGGATGCCTTGCGCTGACCACATGGCAGATCAGGCGGTGGCGTGAGGAAGAAGCGCTGCAAATCATCGAAAAGTAAACAGGCTCACCTTTAGGGGCGCGGGCAAATAGACCCGCGCCCCATTCGCTGTCTTCCCAGAAAAAGAAGGCTGTTCTTTTGAAGAACAGCCTTCATGCTTTTCCGCTTGATGTGTATGCACCTGAAATCATTTCTCAAACAGGTACAGGAGGTATCCGTAGCCCTCGGCCTCCATTTTTTCATAGGGGACAAAGCGCAGGGCCGCACTGTTGATGCAGTAGCGCACGCCATTGGGGGACTCCGGATCGCCGGTGAACACATGACCAAGGTGAGAATCTCCGGCACGGCTTCTGACCTCCGTGCGGCGCATCCCGTGGCTCAGGTCCTCTTTCTCCACCACGGCGGGGCCCTCGATGGGCTTGGTAAAGGCGGGCCAGCCGCAGCCGCTCTCGTACTTATCTGTGGAGGAAAAGAGCGGCTCGCCGGTGACGACATCCACATAGATGCCCTTTTCAAACTTGTCCCAGAACTCGCCCGTGAAGGCGCGCTCCGTGCCGCTCTCCTGCGTGACGCGGTACTGCTCCGCCGTCAGCTTGTCCCGGATGGACTCCGCCGCGGGCTTCTGATAGTCGCCCGGGTCGATGCGCAGCCGGGAAAAGAGCTCCATCTCCGCGCGCGGGATGTGGCAGTAGCCGTTCGGATTCTTTTCGAGGTAGTTCTGGTGATATTCCTCGGCGGGATAGTAGTTTTTGAGCGGGCCGATCTCCACGAAGAATTTCTCGCTGCGGCCGCGCTCGATCTCCGCGATGCGCTTCACCGTTTCTCTCGCGCTTTCGTTGGTGTAGTAGACGCCGGTCTGGTACTGACTGCCCCGGTCGTTGCCCTGCTGGTTTTGTGCCGTGGGGTCGATCACATAGAAGTAAGCCAGCAGCAGCGCGTCGAGGCTCACCTGCTCGGGGTCGTATTCCACCCGCACGGTCTCCCGAAAGCCGGTCTCTCCCTTGCAGACGGTCTTGTAATCGGCATCCGCCTCGCAGGTGCCGTTGGCGTAGCCGCTCTCGGCGTCGATAACGCCGGGGATGGACTGCATCAGCTGTTCCATGCCCCAGAAGCAGCCGCCCGCCAGATAGATGACATTTTCTGTGGTATCCATATAAGTACTCTCCTCATCGGATCGGTCGAAAGCCGCTCCGTCCATGTTTGCTTCCTGTTCGCTCTTTTCCTTCGGCACAGTCTGCTGCCCGGCGGCGCAGCCGCTGAGCAGCAGCACTGCGGCGAAAAGCAGTGCCAATACACTTCGATACATCGTGTTTCCTCCTTCAGTGGAATCAGGGCTCACTCCGCCCTGTCGCAGTCCTGTCTCTTGCCGCGGCCGGGCCACAGGACGGGATACAGCAGCGACCCAAGGATGTAACCGAAGCCGGTGGAGAGCCACAGGCTGGACGTAACGGCACAGGTGCCGGCGGTGCAGCCCACATAGCGGTAGTACAGCCACCCTCCGGCACATCCCATCAGGGGCAGGGCAATGGTGCACAGAATGCTCGTCAGCTTACAGTTCTTTTATTAAAAATAAAGAAAATAGGTTAAAATCTTTGTTAAGAACGGGGGTTTAATGGAAATATATCTTAAATTCGCTGAGAATAAAGCGATTGGAGCAAAAGACAGGGGTAGTAAGAAGAAAGCACCAGCGAAAAATAACCAAACCCCAAAGCCGCGCAGCCGTTTGTAAGGTTATCTGCTTTTAATGCAAGACCTGCATCTCCGGGTTCTTCTCTCCGAATTTCTCGCGCAGCGCACTGCAGATATCCTCCCGGGACTTGCCCTGCTTCTCACCGTTTTTAATGAGCTTGTACGCCTGAAACAGCGCCGAGGGGCCGATCTCGCTGCTGAAAAAGCCGATGCCCTGATTCCATGCCAGCAGCTCGAACACATCGTCCAGCGCGGCGCTCTCCACACCGTGGATATATGCCTTTACCAGCTCCCGCGCCGCCTGCCTCATCCGGCCCGCACCGACAGCGTTGGTCAGGGACAGCAGCAGCCGCGTTTCGTAGGGCAGTACGCGCTTCTCGCTCTGCCATGTGGTCTCCCAAAAATCCACGGCGATCTGCCCCAGCTTTTCATCGATCATGGGATAGTTCAAAAGAGCCAGCGGCTTGAAGGGAGCGGAGCTGTCGCCTTCCTTCTTCTCTGTGCGGCAGAACCAGACATGGAACTCCGCCTCACTCCGCTGCTCGGTGTGGTGCTCGTAGCCCAAGCCTTCCATGACAGCGTACAGTGGATGCGGCTCAAAGGTCTGGATGATGTGTAATCCTTCGCCCACCTCCAACGCTTCGGCCCGTTTCCTCAGCCCTTCAAAAAAGCTGCCCTGTATATGGCGCACATCCACGGTCTGAAACCCCTGCGCCTTGTCCTTCCAGTTTTCATAGCTCATGCAGTTATTCTCCTTTCCTCACTCGATAAAACCAGACGTGATACTCGCTGCCGCTCACCTTCTCCGTGTGATGCTCAAAGCCCATAAGGGCCAGCACCGGGTATAGGGGGACGGGCTCGAAGGTCTGGATGATATGCAGTCCTTCGCCGTTTTTTAGCGCGGCAGCCTTTGCCTTCAATGCGGGGAAGAAGTCCAGCTTTTTGCCCCGCACGTCCATCACTTCGAATGTGCCGATTCTGTCCTTCCAATTTTCATAACTCATAGTCTTTGCCTCTCTTGCAGAAAGCTCACGCCTCTTCGAAGGAATCCTTACCCACGCCGCACAGGGGGCACTCAAAATCCTCCGGCACCTCGCTCCAGGGCGTACCGGGGGCGATGCCGCCCTCCGGGTAACCCGCGCTCTCGTCGTATTCCCAACCGCAAAGACTGCATACATACTTCATCGTGCTTCATCCTTTCTTTTTCTAATGATTTTGTTATTCTTCCATCAGCAGGCCGTCCACCGTGACGGTGACCACCTGCCACGGAATGAACTTCCCACTCTGCCGGAGTGCCTTTTTCGCCGCCATCTCCAGCCCGCCGCAGCAGGGTACCTCCATGCGGACGACGGTGACGCTCTTGATGTCGTTCTCCCGGATGATTTCGGTCAGCTTTTCGGAATAGTCCACGCCGTCCAGCTTGGGACAGCCCACCAGGGTGATGTGTCCCTTGATGAACCGCTCGTGGAAAGCGGCGTAGGCGTAAGCGGTGCAGTCGGCGGCGATCAGGAGCCGCGCGCCGTCAAAATACGGAGCGTTCACCGGCACCAGCTTGATCTGCACCGGCCACTGGGACAGGCGGCTTGCCTGTTCAGCGCGGGGTGCTTCCGCGGCGGGCGCGGCCTCGCGCTGAATATTCCGGGACTGGCTGCCGGGGCAGCCGCAGGGCAGGGTCATACCCTCTTTCCGCATTTTCCGCTGCTTGTTCTCCATGACGGCTTTTTCGTCGTAGGCGGCGGCCTCCCGCTCCACAAAGGTGATGGCGCCGGTGGGGCAGGCGGGCAGGCAGTCACCCAACCCATCGCAGTAATCGTCCCGCATGAGCTTTGCCTTGCCGTCCGCCATGGCGATAGCTCCCTCATGGCAGGCCTCGGCGCAGGCGCCGCAGCCGTTGCATTTTTCCTGATCGATCTGGATGATCCTTCGAATCATTTTGATACCCCCTTGCGGTTTCTCTTGACTTTGTGATTTTATTCTACTATCATAATTTATGAAAGTCCGTTGGCACACCAACATGGAGGCGAAAAAAATGCAGATCAATTTAGCAAACACACGGCTTTTTCGCGGAATGGAGCCGTCGGACATTGAGGAAATGCTCGGTTGCCTGCACGCGAAGGAGCACGCCTTTCAAAAGGGCGAGATTATTTTCCCGGAGGGGACTGCCACGGAGCAGATCGGCGTGGTGCTCTCCGGCCGGGTCATCATTGAAATGGGAGACGTGTGGGGCAATAACAGCGTCCTGAGCAGCATCGGCCCCGGCGGCGTCTTTGCGGAGGCGTACGCCTGCGTGCCGGGCGAGCCGCTGATGGTCAACGTGACCGCCGCTGAGGACACGCGAGCGCTGCTGCTGAATATCAGGCGCGTACTGGAACCCTGCGCCAATGTCTGCCCGCGCCATGTACGGCTTGTGCGGAATCTGCTGACGCTCTGCTCGGAGAAAAATTTGCAGCTCTCCCGCCGGGTGCTGCACACCGGCCCCAAGTCCATTCGCAAGCGGCTGTTGTCCTACTTTTCGGAGTGTATTAAGCGCACCGGCAGCTATTCCTTTGATATTCCCTACAACCGCCAGCAGCTGGCGGATTATCTCAGCGTAGAGCGCAGCGCGCTTTCCAACGAGCTGTCCCTCATGCAGCGGGACGGGCTTATCCGGTATGAGAAAAACCATTTTGATGTCATGGAGCAAATTGATGGTTAATGTAAAGGAGGTCGCCGATGAATATCAGAAAACGAACGGGCGAAGTTGTCCCGTTCCAAGAAGAAAAGATCCTGAACGCCATGAAAAAGGCATTTTCCGGCCAAGGGCAGGAGATAGACGACCGGGTGCTCGATGAAATGCTGTCTGTCGTGCTCAAGCGCCTGCCGGAAAACAGTGGGCTGACCGTGGAGCGTGTACAGGACGAGGTGGAGCGCGTACTCATGGAGTGCGGACACTATGAGGTGGCAAAGGCATATATCCTGTACCGTGAAAAGCGCGCCGCCCTGCGCCGCGTCCGCGCAGACCTCGCCCACGAGGTAGGGGATGACGCCCTTGAGGACGTCCTACGGCAGATCCAGAAGGATTACGAGGAAGAGGTTTATCCCCTCAGCGCCTTGCAGCTGAAATTTGAGAGCTTCTGCAAGCCCGCCATGACCACGGATGCGAAAATGGAAGCCCTTACCAAGGCGGCGGTGGAGTTGACCACGGTGGAGGCGCCCAAATGGGAGTTCATCGCGGCACGGCTTTTGAATCACACCTTTTCCAAGCGCAATGCCTCGCGGTGGACAGAGCGCGGTGTGAAAGGCCTGTATGAAAAGCTCCGCTATCTGACGGATAAGGGGCTGTACGGCGACTATATCCTCGCCCGCTATTCCCGTGAGGAGATCGACACTGCGGAGGGCTTTCTATGCCCGAAGCGGGACACACTGTTCACCTATTCCGGCCTTGACCTGCTGCTCAAGAGATACGTCATCCAGTCCCGCAGCCGTGAGCCGTTGGAAACGCCGCAGGAGATGTTCCTGGGCATCGCGCTCCACCTTGCCATGAACGAGGCCTCTGACCGCATGGGCTGGGTCAGGCGGTTTTACGATATGCTCAGCCGCATGGAGGTCACCATGGCCACCCCCACCATGTCCAACGCACGAAAGCCCCATCACCAGCTTTCCAGCTGCTTTATCGACACGGTGCCGGACAGTCTGGACGGCATCTACCGCTCCGTTGACAATTTTGCAAAGGTGTCCAAGTTCGGTGGAGGCATGGGGCTGTACTTTGGCAAGGTACGGGCCACCGGCAGCGCCATTCGGGGCTTTCAGGGGGCGGCGGGCGGCGTCATCCGCTGGATCCGGCTGGTGAACGACACTGCCGTTGCCGTGGATCAGCTGGGCATGCGGCAGGGCGCAGTGGCGGTCTACTTAGATGCGTGGCACAAGGATCTCCCTGAGTTTTTGCAGTTGCGCACCAACAACGGCGACGACCGCATGAAGGCGCACGACGTGTTTCCTGCCGTGTGCTATCCCGATCTGTTCTGGAAATTGGCGGAGAAAAATCTTGACGCGCCGTGGCATCTCATGTGCCCCCACGATATCCTCACCGTCAAGGGCTACGCGCTGGAGGACTATTGGGGCGAGGAGTGGGAGAAACGGTATCTGGACTGCGTCAGCGACCCCCGCATCGAAAAGCGCACCGTCACCGTCAAGGACATCGTGCGGCTGGTGCTGCGCTCGGCTGTAGAGACCGGCACGCCCTTCGCCTTTAACCGCGACACCGTCAACCGCATGAACCCCAACGGCCATGCGGGCATGATCTACTGCTCCAACCTCTGCACGGAGATCGCGCAGAACATGGCGCCCATCGAGCATATCAGCACCTCGGTGCAGACGGAGAACGGCGATACGGTGGTGGTAACGGCCACCCGCCCCGGCGAGTTCGTGGTCTGCAATCTGGCCAGCCTCTCCCTCGGGAATCTTCCCGTGGAGGACGATACCTACATGGAGCGCACGGTGGAGACGGCGGTGCGGGCACTGGACAACGTCATCGACCTGAACTTCTACCCACTGGAATACGCCCGGCTCACAAACCACAAATACCGCAGCATCGGCCTTGGCGTCAGCGGCTATCACCACATGCTGGCAAAGCGCGGCATCCGCTGGGAGAGCGAGGAGCATCTCGCCTTCGCCGACGCGGTGTTTGAGCGCATCAATTATGCCGCCATCCGGGCGGACACGGCACTGGCACGGGAAAAGGGCTGCTATGCGCTGTTTGAGGGCAGCGACTGGCAGACCGGCGCGTATTTTGAGAAGCGGGGCTACGCCTCCGGCAAGTGGCGGGAGCTTGCCGAAACGGTGGCGGCGCAGGGAATGCGCAACGCATACCTGCTGGCCGTCGCCCCCACCTCCAGCACCTCTATCCTCTCCGGCACCTCCGCCGGGATCGACCCTGTCATGAGGCGCTTCTTTTTGGAGGAGAAGAAGGGCAGCATCCTGCCTCGCGTGGCCCCGGAGTTGTCGCTGGATACATGGTGGTACTATAAGGCGGCTCACCTCATCGACCAAAGCTGGTCGGTACGAGCCGCAGGCGTGCGCCAGCGGCACATCGATCAGGCGCAGAGCATGAACCTGTATATCACCAACGACTACACCATGCGGCAGGTACTGGCGCTGTATCTGGATGCGTGGCACAGCGGCGTCAAGACGATCTACTACATCCGCAGCAAGTCCCTTGAGGTGGAGGACTGCGAAAGCTGCGCGTCATAGGGAGGAGCAGTACCATGGTAGAACTGAAGAAAAAGCCACTTTTTAATCCGGAGGGTGACATCGACGTGCGCCTGCGGCGTATGATCGGCGGCAACACAACAAACCTCAACGATTTCAACAACATGAAGTATCCGTGGGTCAGCGACTGGTACCGGCAGGCCATGAACAATTTCTGGATTCCGGAGGAGATCAATCTCTCGCAGGATGTGAAGGACTATCCCCGCCTGCTGCCCGCCGAGCGCATGGCCTACGACAAAATTTTAAGCTTTCTCGTCTTTCTGGACTCCATCCAGACGGCGAATCTGCCCAACATCGGCGCGTATGTCACCGCCAACGAGGTCAATCTCTGCCTGTCCATTCAGGCGTTTCAGGAGTGCGTCCACTCCCAGAGCTACAGCTATATGCTGGACACCATCTGCTCCCCCGTGGAGCGCAACGACATCCTCTACCAGTGGAAGACCGACGAGCACCTTCTGCGGCGCAACACCTTCATCGGGAACTGCTACAATGAGTTTCAAGTGAAGAGGGATTCCTTCACGCTGCTGCGCGTGATGATGGCCAACTTCATTTTGGAGGGTATTTATTTTTACAGCGGCTTCATGTTCTTTTACAACCTCTCCCGCAACGGCAAGATGCCCGGCTCGGCGCAGGAGATCCGCTACATTAACCGGGACGAGAACACCCACCTGTGGCTGTTTCGCAACATTATTTTGGAGCTACAGAAGGAGCAGCCGGAGCTGTTCACGGCGGAAAACGTGCAGGCGCTTCGGGAAATGATGCTGGAGGGCGTGGAACAGGAGATCGCGTGGGGGCATTATGTCATCGGGGACGAGGTGCCGGGGCTGAACCGCCGGATGGTCACAGATTATATCCGCTACCTCGGCAATCTCCGCTGGACGAGTCTCGGGTATCCGGCGCTATATCCCGGCTTCGAGCACGAGCCGGAGAGCATGGCATGGGTCAGCCAGTACGCCGACGCCAACATGGTCAAGACGGATTTCTTTGAGGCGCGCAGCACCGCCTATGCTAAGAGCACCGCACTGGTGGACGATCTATAAAGAACGCCAGGCGCAAAGGCCTATATACTAGACTGTATAGGGGAAGGTAATCTGGGGTGCATACTATCAGCTGTAAGGACACATATGTGGACACAAGTATTTTGAAGAAAAAACAGAGCAGCCTATAGACAAGACACGGAGCGATAATGCCGCTACAATGCTTATCTATCGTACAACTGCTCTCGAACTTTTATTTGCAAAATGTGGCAATCAATCTATTGATGGCCCCGCTCCTCTTGGAAGTGGCGGCAATTGATGGTACATAATTCTCAGCGGTATCCATAAAAAAGTTACACCTCACAGAAATCCATTGGGAGCTGTGATGTGTAATCAAATGAATTGTAAAAAAGCACCATCAGAATCAATCTCCTTATAAATGTTGGAACAACATGTCTATCTCGCATGGTTAATTGTGTCAGGTTCTAACAATAGATATTAACCGCAAAAATAGTTTCTCTTAAATATAAAAGCACAACGCCTGCGACAATTTAGCCTACACTAAATACCCCGTAAAATCCAAACAAGCGTGAATCAAAATTGGCCAGCCTATTGAGTTGCTTTTTTCGTATATCGCCGAGAATATCAGAGCTCCGACAATGCCACCACCGAGCTCGCTAAGGATACCAGTAATTGGTCCACCCAGAACCATAAAATGTGAATATCCGTGTGCAAATCCAAACACCAATCCGCCCAAGATGACGGATACTTTGAAATAAAATGCTTTTCGCAGCTCTCGATGCAAATAACCCCGAAAAACAAATTCTTCTCCGCATCCAACAATAATTAAGTAAAACCAAAAGGCGTATACCCTCTCAGGCAGAATTATTGTTACCAATATGGCACAAACGCCAATAAGCCCCCAAGGTATCCACTTAGAGGATATTTTTATTTTTCTGAAAGCTGTATCGCGAAAATACGTTACCGCAAAAGGGATTACCGCCGCAGCCTGAATAGCATCATACAATATGCGTCTTTTTATATTGGAATTTGTGAGATCTTGCAATACCGGCAAGGGTAAAATTTGGGCAAATGCAGTCGAAGCCGCTATATAGATTAACACGAAAAGCATTGCCATTATTGATTTCTTATAAAATGACTTATTCAAATGTTGTTCCCTCCATTCTCACAACCTCATCAAGCTGTTGAAGAAGCGTTATGTCATGTGAAACAATGATTACCATTTTGTTTTTTTTATGATTTTGCAGATAAGCCAAAAATCTATCTCTCGTCAACGTGTCAAGCGCAGATGTAGGCTCATCAAAAATTAGAACACAACCTCCTTTTATTATTGTCCGAACAATTGCTATCTTCTGCTTTTCTCCTGCAGAAAGGTTAAAGTTATGATTATCAACGGAAGTGTTAATCCCATTTGGAAGACTTGCAATAACGGAATCAAGCCCAAAATACTCTAAAGTATTATAAAAATCATCAGGCTCGTCATGTCCTAAAAGCAAATTGCTTCTCAATGAGCCTTCTATCAGAGAAATATCCTGTGGGCAAACACTTATGAGATTTTTTCGCATGAATTCGGGATTGATTTCAGATAGTGATATGCTTCTATTCAGGATTATTTTTCCAGAATAACAGTTGCGGTATAGTCCAGCCAAAATATTTATAAGAGTGGTCTTCCCTGTTCCATTATTTCCTGCCACCCCATAAATTTTCCCTTTTTCAAAATGCATATTTACAGAGTGGAGAATTACATTTTCAGAGAATCTTACAGACAAGTCTATGATGCTTATCTCATCAATGTTATTAGGTTCTTTCCCATGATTAAACTCTGGTGAACTACTTAATAACTCAGAAATTCTCGCATAACAAACTAATGTATCCTGTGTTTGCTTTCCGAGAGAGAAGAAGTATCTTGCAGAAGTAATAATCATCGATATATAGCTTAGCACGATGGTTAAATTTCCTATGGTTATCAAGTTTTTTGAAACCATATATCCGCCAGAAAATAGAAACAGAATTTGGCAGACCGAGGAAATTAGAGAGTCAAGACTCGAAAAAATATATGCCTTTTTCTGGTAGTTGATCGTTGTCTTTAAAACATGGGCGAAAGCCTTATTCAATAAATCTGCGAAAAGGTAGCTTAAATCAAACAGCTTTATCAGTTTAATAGCGGTCAGTTGCTGACTTAGCTTTTTAAAAAATACAGATTGTCCTTCCTTGAATGCCATACCCGTTTTATAAAGAACTGAACGCATCGCTGTATACGCAAAAACATATAACATGATCGCAAGAAAAATGCCTGGTAAGATTGGCGGAAAGATATTGAATATAACAACGGATGGGAGAATAATGCTAACAACGTTAATAATGATTCCGGACAACGCCTCCAAAATATAGGAAATTATTTGTGTAGCATCATTGTTTATTCGTTGTGTATAGTAGCTTGAGTCCATGAACATCGTAGTGTCATAGGGCAATCTGTGAATATAAAATAGCACCTCAGAGTTTAATCGATATGATGCCTTTGTATGTACTTTGACTTTCAGCAAATTTAATTCATATCCAACAAATAGAGTACATGTCATTAAAAGTAAATATATTAAGCAAATGTACATTATTCTGACGATAGATGCAGAAGCAATCAAGGCGTCAAAGAATAGCCCTAACAAATATGGGGCAGTTACAGAAAGCATACTAGATATGATTGTCAGAATTAGAATCATAGCGATTTTGAATCGCAGTTCATGAAAATACCTAATTCCGAATTGAAGTATTCTTTTCATTTCTTTTTTTGACCCTTTCTGCAAGGATACGAATTAATCTCTCGTAGTTGTATTTGACTGAAATGCATTGTTTACTGCCTCCTGATATAGAACGATAGGGACATCCACCCATGCAAACAGGCAGGAAAGCGCATTCTCTGCATTCCTCATATGAAGCTACCTGATAATTATTCCACTGGTCTATGTTCGATCTGTTGTTGCCACCAAAAATTGATCCATATGATCTTGTGTGCATGCCAATTTCGTTCCAACACTTGTAGAGGTCTCCTATCGGATCAATGATACACATAGTCTTGGTGACAGCGCCGCATATGGTTGGATTGAAGCATGGCAGATATATGAAGGAGTATCCACGATCAACATTCCGCTCATAAAACGATGCTTCAAACGCGGAAAACTCATGATCCTCCAAACATGTACCATTATTGCATGACCCGTGAATGTTTTCAACAGCAGCCAAATATAGCTGTACTTTTCCTCTCAGCCCATAGTTATCCAAAAAATCAAAAATATCATCAATACGATCTCTGTTACTCGCATCAACGTTAACGCGGAGATTTATCTTTAAATAGTCATTTGCTTCAGCCACATTAGATAAAATTCTATGGAAGGTATCTTGCCCGTTTGGGAGTCTGCGTCTTGCATTATGAATGTCTGGGGGACCATCAACTGTAACTTGCGCATATCCCACCTTTTGACGTTGCAAAAATTCCGCCATTTTACGATCAAGAAAATACCCGTTTGTAATTACTGACGCAGTAAAGCCACCGTCCTTGACATGTATGTTTTCGGTTATTCTTTGGATAATTTCTGGGCACAACAACGGTTCTCCGCCATACCAAGCAATTGAAACAGCTTCAGCCTCCTGCACATCGTTGTTAATGAAAGCAATTGTTTTGTCAATAACAGCATCAGTCATAGTGTTGTATCTATGTCCATCTTCAAAGCAGTATGGACACCTGAAGTTACACGACAGCGTGGGAGCAATTGTGTAACTTCTACTTGTCAAGTTTTCCCGGGCATAAGTTGATATTTGCAACAGTTCAGCAACTTCATCTTTTTGGTCATCTACAAAGAATCCACCTTTTTGCATATTAGTTGCAAAGTCTGAATCGGCTAAATATATATCTTGATACATTCGACTGTAGTATTGATTTAAAGCAATAACCGCTCCAGTCATTGTATTATAAATAACCATTCCATCATGGTTGTATGTGCACACATTAAAGCAAGAATGTTTCATTTTTCTTTCCCCTAAAGCAACTAATAAGACTGACAATAATACATATAAAAGGCATCTGGTGAGGGACTGGCACCAGATTACCTAATACTATGTTAACTATAGTTTTGCAAACAAAACTTAATAATACAGACCTGCAGTCCACAAGGATCAGGGTACGGATCTTTGTCTTCCATATCCCAACACACTCGGACTCCGCAAGCCACTTTAGGTTGTGCTGGTGGGGTTTGTAGCCACTCCATATAGAAATTCCTCCTTCGTCAATCAAAGAAAACTCCACAAACTGTAAGCTGCTTGCATTTGTTTCCCAAATACATCAAGCAAACTGCGTAAGGGGTACAACGCCCCTTACATGTAGCTCCAATGCAGGAACAAACAGACCCCATTGGTTCAAGGGCATCAACTTCGGGTTCTTGAATCCAGCTCATTTGTACCTCCTATCTTATAGAAATTTAGTCCCTGAGTAGCACTGGTTAATTTATTGCCAGCGGTTAGTGTTGTCTAACCGCTGGCTTTAGTGTGCCATATTTTCTCCGGTCTGTCAAGGAAAACTCTACATAAATATAGAGACTGTGTAAAATGATAGTTTGGCAGTGAAACATGAGTAGTAAAGGACAGAATTGCAATACTACTTTTGTCACAAATCATCTTTACAGAAGGATTTAAGTGCTCACTTAATGCTCCCATGCCTGCATCTTTGACCTTTTATGCATCCCCTTTTCTCTCTTTGCTTGCTGCCGCATACAACTCTGTTTCGCCTTCGTCTTTTCCAACCCACACTCATCAAGATATTCGGACGCGTTCCGTTTGACCCTACGGAAGCGGTCATAGTCGTAATTTTTGCCGAAGGTGGCCTTATCTTCTCCCTGACGTCCTCATTCGTACCGTTGCGCAGTTCTATGCGGGCAGTGTGCAGTTCGACTGGATTATCTGGACAACAACCGGCTCATCGCCCACTACTGTGGGTTCAATATCATGGAGCCGCTGCCGTCCTATTGGACTTATGGCCGTTTCCTGCGGCAGTTGGATAACGCTAGGTTAAAGTCTGTTAGGATCTTTATATTCCCCATCACCAAAGTGCATTTTAACCGCCCGCAGACCTTGTTTCCACCCCTTCTTCTCCGCCTGTTGCTCCTTAGTCACAAAGTTTTTCACTGCCCCGAAAAAATTCCTATTGTAAAAAGCCCTAATAGCTGAATATAGAATCAGCCCAGCAGCTTTGCCTTTATGCTGCTCTCCTTTACAAACGGGTCCGACCAGAAGCGGGAATCATAGGAGTGATTGACATTGTCGCCCTGAACGTAATAACAGTTTTCCGGCACAATCAGCGTAATGCCATTCCGAACGACAGCTTCGCCGCCGGATGCCGTAATTCGCTTTACAAGAAGCCTCCCATCCCGCTCAAAGATGATAATATCCCCATCGGTCAAATCTCCGTACAGCCGTGTCCCCAGAATAAATGATGCTTTCTTCAGTGTCGGTTCCATGGACTCAGTCGGGACATATCCGAGAAAGAGCACTGTTTTCATAAGGACAAGCAGCAGCAGTGAGGACAGGATCGGGATAAGCAGCCAGCGGTTATTCTTGAAGAGTTCCATAACTTCCTCCAAAACGCAAAACCCGCCCTCCGCAGTGTTTATACTGGGGAGGGCGGGTTTGCTGTATCGTTTTCAATTGTGCATAAATCAGAATGCCGCAAGGTCCGGATGCGACCTGAGATATTTCCTGGTGCGGGAGATTCGGGCGGCGACACATTTGTCGCTTTCCCCGAGTATGCTGCCGATTTCCGCGTGGGAATAGCCTTCGGCGCTGAGACGGATCGCCCGGATGCCTTTCGCCATCGCCTCGGAAGCGTTGGCCTCCAGCCGGTCGAGTATCATGCTCAGTTCGTGATGCTCGTCTAAACTATCTTCTTTCCCGAGCACCTCCGGGAGCAGTTCGCACTCCTTTGCCGCCCGGCGGTTGGCATAGATCAACGCCGTGCATATCTCGTTCCAGATTAGCCTGTATGCATACGTAGAGAAGCATCCGCCTTTATCGCTGTATGCCGCCTTGCAGAGGCCAATGCAGCCGATCTGATAGAGGTCATCGTAACTGTAGATACTGTTTTGACCGGGATTATGGACCTTGTCCTTGATCACCTTCCCGACCAGGCCGAGGTTTTGCTCCACTTTTCTCTGCTGGGGTTGTGTAAGCGTCATGATGCTTCGCCTCCTTTGCATGGGCGAAATCCGGCCGGCTGTTGTTTCCTGCGCCGCTCCAGGAGCTTCTTGCTTTCGGCGATGACCTCGTTGCAGTAATATTCACCGAGAAAGCCAATGTGCGCTTTGGAAAGCGGTACCTGCAGAAGCCCTGCCAGCCACAGGTAGGCGTCCTGCTTACTCATCAAACCGCTCAGATATAGTTGGTCGAAATAGTGGTGCGCCTGATTCCGAAGCGTGCGCAGCTCGCGGTTAGCCAATGTGCCGACGGGGATATTCGTGCCCGGATGGGTGCGGACATAAGCGTCACACCGCGGATAATTGCTGCAAACATATAGCATGGTATGGCTGTGGTTCTCATGGTAGATGCCGTCTGCGGAGCGCAGCACAACAGTGCCGCCGCAATACTGACAGCGCATGGCGGACGGGTTGATTCCTTTCTTCCTTTTCTTGTGTTTCACGGTTCCTTTCACCTCCGTCAGGATATAGAGAAAGGCCGGAAAACTGCATGAAAACCAAGGACGGCAAAGTCGGTTTCTACATACCGAGCACGTTCCTGTCATCAAAGCAGCTTTCCGGCCAATGAGTTCAGTTGTGGCTTGCACCGTATGGATCGCTCAGTGCGCAAATCCGTAACAGTTTCTCTCCCGCGGGGAGAGTCTAACTCCGGGAGCTCTTCCGAAGTACTGAAAGCCTGAGTGCAAGCCCCTGCCACGGTTACAGCTTAGCATATCAGGATCCAAAAGTCAAGCCTTAAAGTAATGTTTTTAATTAATTTATTATAAAATTTCTTAAAGTTTTGTGTTTTGCAATTCAGAACCAGTCTGGTGGAAAGAAACGCCTCTCCAAACTGCCCGCGCTCTCCAGAATGGCGATGTCAATATTCGTAATCATCCTCGTCATCGTCCTCATCGTCCGGATCATACGGCGAGCGTTCTGATGGACGCCGGTTCCGAACAAAGCGCATGGCGACCAGCGAACCTGCCGCAAGAAGGAGCCCTCCGCCGAACAGGATAATGTGCATCACGGGAATCCCGCCGACGGTAGGACGGCCCGTATCCTGCTCTTGCACATTCTGCGAAGCGGCGTCCGCGTTCTCCGCACTGTCTGTTGTCAGCGGCTCCTGTTCTTGTTGCGTCACATCAGGACTTGGGATATCGCCCGGCGACGGCACGGCGGCATTTAGAGTCAGGCAAGAAAGGACGTAGCTGCCGCTATTGCCCAGCTCGGTTCGTAAAATCCCGTCCTGCCCCACGGCAATCGTGCCCGGATAAAGGCCTGCATCCGTCTTGAGCTGGAATTCAACACCCGCCCATTGGGGGCCAAGCTGTACCTCAAGGATGACGGGCTGCGCGACTTGAAGCTCCGTGCCGTCCGTGTCATCGCCGGTAGCATAGACAACACCTGTACACATGAGGATGCAGCACAATAGCGCCAGCATTACGCCGATGCCTGTTTTCATCTTTTTCATAATGACCTCCTGTAATTTGCATAGAAAAAGACGGCCTGATCTCTCAAGCCGTCCTCTCTGATGCTGTATTTTGTTTTTACTTGATCGTGTCCTTGAGTGCCTTTCCCGCCTTAAAGGAAGGGGCTTTGCCGGCCGGGATCTCGATCGTTTCCCCGGTAGCCGGGTTTTTGCCCATCCTCGCGGCGCGCTCCTTCACTTCAAAACTGCCGAAGCCGACCAGTTGGATCTTGCCGTCGGTTTTCAGTGCTTCCGTGATACCGTCAAATACGGAATTGACCGCTATTTCCGCGTCCTTTTTGCTGAGATTGGCCTTTTCAGCCACATAAGCGACAAGCTCTTTCTTTGTCATAGACTTTATTCCTCCTTTTGCACCCGTTTACAACCGTGCACCATTATCCTTTGGTCTGGGCACAGTCAGTCATAGTCTCACGAGTGATGTGGGTATATTATAGCATGAAGAATTCTGATTGCAATGCTCTTTCCATGCTGCGTTCATCACCGGCAATAACTAAGAAAGGGACACCGTGTCCGCTGGGGATGAAAAAGCACATCGACCCACCGGAGAAAGACATGGACGCTTTCGACCTCTTGGATAAGATCCCCGGTGTCAGGCGTGGTCCAGGCGGCGTGATCTGCCTTTATGACAGGCTGGTCTCATTGAAGGGTTCGGATCGGGTCATTCCCATCAACTATCTCTGACATCTGTACTGCCCGCAGGATTTTGTCCTGCGGGCAGTTTTTGTATACCGAAAACCCCGCCATAGTGGCGGGGTTGAAAAGAGCTTAAGCGATGAGCAAAACAGCCTAATGTGCTAAACTGTAAAGAAAGCCTGCCAGCTAAAGAAGTTTAACACATTAGGAGGATGTTAAAATGACAGAACAAAATAACACCACGAACAGTTTAGCACACACAAAGTGGAATTGTAAGTACCACATAGTATTTGCACCAAAATACAGACGGAAAGTGTTCTATGCTGAGAAAAGAGAAGACATACGAGAAATAATACGGACACTATGCCAATGGAAAGGAGTTGAAATAATAGAGGGAGAGGTATGCCCCGACCATATACACCTGCTGCTTAGTATACCGCCGAAACTTAGTGTTTCCGGGTTTATGGGATACTTGAAAGGCAAGAGCAGCTTAATGATATTCCAAAAGTATGGTAATATGAAATTTGCATACAGGAATAGGGAGTTTTGGTGCAAAGGATATTATGTGGATACGGTAGGGAAAAACACGAAAGCTATAACAGAATACATAGCCGACCAGCTGAAAAGAGACAAGGAAGCTGACCAATTAAGTATATTCGACCCACGGGACCCGTTTACGGGTAGCAAGTAATGTGCGCAAGCTGGCAGGCGTTTTATGCGCACTTGTGCGCCGCTAGTATTATTAGGGCTATGCCCGAAACTGAAATACCCCCCGCTATGCGGGGGGATCTTTATTCACTGTTTGAGCGTGGCTTTTGCTGCAAGCACCCGCATTTAAGGCATACGCCGCCCGACCATACGTGCCGGCATTCCCGGCCCGGGGACTGCTTGACGCCCTTCTTCTCACGGTTCCGCGGCCGATTTCTTCTGCGCCTGTCGTTTTTCATATCGTTCCTCCATAACGAATCCGGGGATGTGCGTTCAAGCATATCCCCGGACAGGTGTTATTTACTTCTTCACGGCAATATGCTTGCCCGTTCTGCGCTTTTTCAGGTAGAAAAACGCTGTGCAGCCTACTCCTGCCGCCGCAAGCCCGAGCAGTGAGATCCAGAGCATAAGATCGGCGTCGTCTCCGGTCTTGGGAACATCCACCTTCGTCTTGTCGTTATGGATCTTTACCGTCAGCGTTTCATTTGCAACAAGCGTGATTTTGACGGGGTCTGCGATCTTGTACCCTTCGCTGGCGCTGTTTTTCAGTTCCGTGACGGTATACTCGCCGACGCGCAGCTTCTCAATGAAGATTTCGCCCTTGGCGTCGGTCGTAAACGTCATATCGTAGCCGTTGGCGCCGGTGATGCGGAACGCAAAGCCCTCTTTCTTTCCGTCGCTGGTGGTCTTAATAATCTTGAGGGAGCCCTTCAGAGCATGGTTGATAAAGCCCTTTCCGGCTTCGTTCTCAACGGTGTAGGTTTTTCCGTCGGTATCGATCTCCACATAGTAGGCTTTCTCGTCCGGAATAAAGCCCTCCGGTGCGGTTTTCTCCCTTACCAGTACGCCGCCGTACTCCAGATTCTTCATCCAGTAAACGCCGGCAGAGGACTCCTCCATGGTGCCGAGCAATACATCGTCCTTGTCCAGCGCCTTGTTCCCGTTAACATCACGGTAGACCTCGAATACCGCGCCGCTGAGTTTATTCTCGGGATAGTCTGCGTCATACTTCGTCAGTGTGACGCTGCCGCGGATAAGTTTGTTCGCAATCTTGATCTCAATGACCTGTCCCTGATCCTTGACCGTTACCGGGAACAGCTCTTCGCTCAGAACGAAGCCCTTGGGCTGCTCGATCTCGCGCACGAGCCAGTTGCCGGCAGGGATCTTTTCGAAGCGGAATCTGCCATCCTCGGCGGATACGGCTGTCAGCAGTGCGGTATCCTTCGTGAATCTCGTTTCGGATGCAGCAAACAGACCCATGACCGCACCGGAGAGTGGCTTATCGTTTGCATCAACCTTCAGACCCGAAACGGAGCCGTAGATCAGCTTATTCTCAATTACTGCGCCCTCGTTGGCAATCAGCTTGACAAGCTTCTTGTCTTGCCCGGCGTAGTCAAACGACACCGGATACTTCGTATCGCCAAGCCGGTAATGGCTGTCGGTAGAGATCTCCTGCAGGTAGAAGCGTCCAAAGGGGAGATCCGTCTTGCACGTCGCTTTTCCGTCTTTATTCAAGGACACCATCTCGATCAGGCCGTCCTGCGGGATGCTGCTGCCATCGGCTGCCACAAGCTTCTCGGCAGCATAGAGGCCGAATGTAACGTGCGTGAGCTCGTCACTTTGGCCAATGCCGAATAGCTTATCCGTTTCCATGGTTTTTACCAGACTGATCTCCACACGCTGGCGTTCATTGTACATATCTGCCCGAAGCTCGGTGACCTTAACCTCCTGTCCGGCATATACCAGCTCAACCGTATGCGGTTCGGTCTGAAGGGCCATGCCGTGCGGAGCTTGCTTCTCGGCGATCACATACTTGCCAAGGTAGAGTGCCTTACTGGCGGCCATGCCGTCCGATTGCGTGGTGACGGTGTCTACGATGTCTCCGGCCTTTGCACGCAAGGTTCCGTCGGGGGTGTAAATATCCTCCGCAGCAGCGATATCAAAGACTGCTCTAGGAAGTCCGGTATTCTCATATACAGGCCGGAAGATGGATCCCTCGTTTACAACGCTGCTGAAGACCTCGCCGGTCTTTTGGATACGGATGACGCCTTTTTGCGCCATGTTGGACTTTGTAACTGTCACGACAGCCTCTGACCCATCCACGGTAAACGGAACCGGGGCGGTATCCAGCACATAACCATGGCAGGTTGTCACCTCGATCAGCTCATAGCGGCCGTAGGGCAGCTCGCAGGGGAGCATCAGCGTGCCATCGTCTGCGGTATAGAATGTGGAGATGGTCACCGGAGCCGGATAATAGACGGTCTGTGAAATCAGTTCGCCGGAGGTAAGGTCTCTGACCTGAAAACCGATGCCCGCTGCCGGAATGATTTTCCCGGTCTCAGCATCGCGTTTTTCCACGCGGATAAAGCTGGTGATGGTCTGGTTGTTCAGGATATAGGAGTACAGGTGTCCGTCGGAGCTGATGAATACGGTGAAGTCCGGAACAAAGGCCTGTCCTTCCTGACCCTCGATCTGGTGTACGGTATAGCGGCCGTAAGGCAGATCCTTGGAAAGCGCTACGCCGTTTTCATCCGTCACGAGCAGATCGCGCTCGCTATCTTTGGCTGCGTCATAGCTTCCGGCACCGGAGAGATAAAGCTGAAACATCGCGCCTGCTTCCGGCTGCTCGATAATGCCTGCATTGCCGGAGGGGTTGAACTCCGCCGTCGGTACAGATCCGTTTTCGGGTTCTGGCTCCGCTTCATTCTGACCGGGAATCAGCGTATCGGCTGCTTCCGGCTCAGACTCGGCCGGCGTTTCCGTGTCGGCTTGATCGGGCATTGTGGTTTCTTCCGCTGCCGGTTCGGCTGCGTCCTTTGCATCATCGGAAGCTGCAGTTTCCTGCGCATTCTCCGGTGCGGCGGCGTCCGGGCTAACAAAATATGCGGAGCCTTCCGGCGCAGAGGGGTCCGTTGCTGCGGGGATCTCAGCCTCCGCCTGCGGGGTTGGCGCGTTCTCGGAGGTTTCCAGTTCGGCATCAATATGCTTGATCAGGCGGATGCTGCCTTTGATTACCGTTTCGGTCACGGCGTTAGCCGTTGTATTGTGTTCAACCGTATACTGACCAGGCGCTGCACCAACGGTATGTTCCGTCGTATCGAGGAGGTACCCCTCCGAGGGTTCCATTTCACGGATCGTCCAGTCGGTATCGCAGATATACTCTTTGCTGGTGAACTGACCATTGGCGTCTGTGTAATACACATCGACAAGCTTCCCGCCCTTGTAGATCCCGTATTTAGCGCCTGACAGCGTGGCGTCGCCCTGCGGTGTTCCGGTTTCTGCGTCCGTCTTGGTTACTGTCACGGTAAACTTTTTGAGGATATTGGCAAAGCTGCGCTCTGCCACCCGGTTCCACTGGATAGATACCGACTGGGGATCAGGGATAACGTAACGAACGGCCGTATCGACCTCCTCGATGGTATATGGGCCGCCAATCAGGACATTGCGGAACTTAGCCACGCCGGTGGAGTCCGTTACCGCATACTCATCGGCGTTCAGGCCGGAAAGGGATTTGCCGTACAAGCGAAACTTTACGCCCTCAACGAATCCGTCTTCCGAAGTCTTGGTCACCTCCAAAGCACCGCGCTTGAGCACGTTGTTGAAGGTCACGGTCGAGGTCTGCCCACCGACAATGGTGACCTGCTGTGAAGTCTGGGGCGTATAACGCTCAATGTCCGCTTCTGTTACGGTATAGGTGCCGGCCATGAGCTCGGATACGTCAATCGTGCCGTCGCGGCCGGTAGTCACAGTCTTGGTGATTCCGTTGCCAGAGATCGTGAAAGAAATGCCGGCCACAACGCCATCCTCACTGATCTTGACCAGGTGCATGGCGCCGAGCGCCTCCATCTCAAGCCGAAGATAGGCGCCGACAGGGTCTGACACATTTTCGCCGTAGGTGACAACGTCCTGAATGCCGGCGCCTTTGTTGCCGTCCGTCCAGACGACCACACCGCTTCGCACGCCGTTGGTCTTGCTGGCGCTTACGCGGATATCGCCTGCAATCGGCGTATCAGAGGTGATTGTCAGGCGGTTCCCGCTTCGGGAGAAGCTGATTCCGGGTTCCGAGGAGCTGAACGAGAAGTTCGACAGCACTCCATTGGTATCCGTCAGTGTCACGGTATATCGCGTGCCGTCGTATTTGAGTTCATAGCTGCGTGCGCTGCCAATGCTTCGTGCGCAGAAGCTGGGGATCTCTGCGTGACTCTGCACGCTGGCGGCCATGGAATTATAATAGGAGCGGATCTGGCTGCGAAGCGGATGCTCGTCCCGGATATAACTCCAAACCGCGCTCTTCCCATATCCGGAGGGGTCCACCTTGTTGAAGCTTGCGTCACGCTCGCCGACAACCGTCTCCCAGACCAGCAGCTGCGTAGCGATTGCATGGCTGAGCGCAGCTGCATCCGAGGCGTTCTGAGAACGCCAGGATGTGGATATATTGCCCTGATAGCCATACTGCATGATCCGGCCAAGCAGGACCTTGATGGTATCCGGGGAAATGGTCGGATTGAGGTGGCTGGGGTAGTTTTCCCAAAATGTCTCATCCTTGTGGGAGAGAGTATCGCCGGCATTTTGCCCGATGCCGGGCTCGATGCAATACGAAACCTGACCGTTATAGGTGCCGATGCTATGCACCGTTGTGTATTTGCTGTTGAGAAACCGCCAACCGCCCATCAGAGACGTGGCAGAGTGGCCCCACGCCGTCGCAGAGTAGTTGCTGTCACCGTCGCGTGGGAAATCCACCATGTAAGCGTCTACCGTCGTTGCGGCAAACACAGGTGTGCTGATAGACAAAAGCGTCATCATGCACATGAGCAGGGACAAGAATGCCGAAAGGGCTTTCTTGAACGTTTTACGTTTCATCGTTCCTTTACCTCCTGTTTTTTTGCAGCAAAGAAGCGCACCGTTTCCGATGCGCTTCTCGCTGCGTGATGTGGTTTGGCTCAGGTGCAGCCGATATACAGATCGTATCACGCTTCTGTTCTCAGCTGCGCCCAAACGCAGAAATATATGATGCCGTCTGCTGCGTACAGTTCCAGCCACGATTTGATATCCCGCGCCGGATGGATGGATATCTCCGGCGATAATGGGGGTATCCCGGCGTCCCGTTGCGGTAGAGTCATAGGTGAAACCAACTCCAACGCCGCGGTTTCGCGCAAATGAGGTTCGTTCATGGCCGGCTCTTTGAGTATGGCCGGTTCTGATTCCGGAGGGCTTGACGGCTGTAAGGTGTACTCCGGAGTGTCGCAGTATGGCTCCCGGCTCTCGCTTGAGACTTTTCCCCGGGTACTGCCGGGAGGCGGTGGGGTTGTCCGGTACGCGGATACGCACTGAGCATTACAGCAATATGCTCATCCTGCCAGATTGAAATAGCCACGATCCGCTTCGTCAACGCAGCGGCTGAGTATTTCAAAGAACCGTTCCGGCGTGAGCTCCGTATCCAGCCAGTGGGTAGCGCGATAGGAATAACAGCCGACGTCCTCATTGATGGCGTGGCTGCCCAACACGCTGTGCAGGTTCAGTTCGTTGGCAAGCTGCTGTTTTCGTGCGCCATCCGGGTTTCGGATCGCCTTAGCCAGGCAGACGACCAGCAGCGGGTGCAGCGGCGAGAACGAGATCTGCATATAGTAGCCGCGGTGATCCAGCGTCAGCGAAGTTTCGTCCTCCGCCTCCACCTTCATGTGGGACAGGATCATTCTGCGGGCTTTTTGCGCAAGATCCGTTCTTCTGACCTGCTCTGCGCGGGTCAGATCGTAATCAAGCATAGTTGTTCAACCTCCTTGTCATTTTCTGTTCGCTCCAGTCATCTCGGGGTAGCGATGTGTGTGATCGCTCCCCAGATTCGATTGGATTCGTTGTTGATGCCCAGAATCCGTACCGTTACGCGAGAGCCTCTGGGCGGGCGCCCGCGCTTAGGATAGCTGCACAGACAGTCGATGCCTCCGTCCAGTGAGACGAACACACCGTTCATGTCCACCATACTGACAGTACCTACATAGCGGTTGCCCACAGAATAACGCCGCAGCGCCTTTTCATAGGGATTCTCGCCGGCCTGCTTGATGGAGGCGCTGAGCCGGATACGGGTTCGGTCACTGCGGTCGATGCTCAGGATTTTAACCAGAATGCGCTGCCCGGGCTGAAAGCTGTCCTGCGCATCCAGCATACGCTGGTAGCTCAGCTCACGAAGAGGGATGTAGACCTCCAAGCCAAACAGATCCACGAAGATGCCGGCACGAATGACGGATACGACGCGAGCTTCCGCACAGATACCTTCGTAGAGCAGATTGTTTCCATCCCGGTCTGTACCGAAATAGTACGCTCGGCGCTTAGCGGACATAGCCTCAAGACGGCTGCCGACTGCAACGCCTGCCTTGGCGTCGATACCCTTGATGATGTAATCCACTTCCGCCCCCAGGCGCTTGGTGACCATATAGTGCAGCACATCCTCCGGAAGCCTGCCGCGGAAATCCTCCGGCGGCTCCACCGCCTCCTCCGCAGGAATAATAACCTTGATATCGCCATGATAAATGACTGCAAGAGAACGCGAGGGATGGTCAGCGGGGCGTTCGATGCCCTGAATGGTCCCGGTCAGGATCCGTTTGGTCTTTAAGGATTCTACCAGGTCCAGCAAATCGTTGCGGGCTTTGTCCGCTTCCGTTTCCACACTGGGGCGCTCGTCGATGGATACCACCGGCGACGCCGGTCTGGCAGCGGCGCGCCTGCGCGGCTTCTTCTCCGGAGCTTCGACGCCGTCGGATGCATCCCCGGGCGGTTCTGCCGCCGCTGTGTCAGACTCACTTTTCTTAGCTCTTGGTTTTCTGGTTCGGCGGGCCGGCGGGCTCTCTTCAGGCTTTTTCTCATCCAAGTCGGAATCGGTCTGGGACGCCGGAGCTTCCGGCGCAGTTAATTCATCGGATCCGGCCGGGAATTCTCCGGGAAGTTCAGTGCCCGATCCGGTCTGGGATACCGGTGCTTCCGGGGTGTTGCGCGCGGCGTCTTCGATCGGCATCCCTTCGGGATTCGCAGATTCGGAATCAGTCTGGCAAATGTCGATGAGATCAGCGTCTCCGGGCGCCCCTTCAGCGCTAAGCACTCTATCCGGCTCAGGTTCGGTTTCAGTCTGATGTAATGAGTGTTCATTGATGTTTTCTTCCGTTGCGGCCGCAAGAATTTCTTCTTCCGGGATCACCGCCGTTTTTTTCGTTGCCATTGTTTGATCCTCCGTTTCTTTTGTTTGAATATAAAAAGAGCGTCCCATTTCTGAGACGCTCATCTGCCGATAATGTGTTTTATTTGTTAGTCTGTCCGTATTGCCGATACGCTCGGTGTTTTGTGATATAGTCCAGTTGCTCGCCACCAATTTAACTATCTTTCAGCATTACAACATCACTAAAGTTAAATGTCAGCTTTTTAGTTAAAGCATTGAGTTCAAAACTCGCTCGGCGGTTTCGCGGAGCTGTACAGAGTTCTGCGTTTTGAGGGTATGGACGATGTGTGCGGCCGCTCCTCAGACACTGCGTGTGGCAAAGTCGTCTCGGTCTGGAGAAAAGGCGCTGCCGCGTGCGGGGGTGTGTAGTCAAGAATGCTGACGGGAGTCAATTCCTTGGCCAGCGGGTGGTCAGCATAATCAAATTTTTTCAGTTTCAGGACATTGTGTCCTCGGATGACCACCAGCAGTTCCTCGTTTGGGATGCGCAGCACCTCGTCCGGAGTCAGCAGCCGTCTGCGCCCCTGGCCCTCCGTCTGACGGTATTGGGGGATGACCTGCGCTACGGCAATGGTCTTGCGCACGGTCATGGTGGAGTTGATCTCCACCGACATATCGCCGCTCCGCGCGGAGAAGTACTCGGCGCTGACCTCATCGGTACAGCCCAGCATGAGCTGCACGTCCAGGTTGCCGACGATCTCCGCCCAGAGATTGTTGGGATACCGGTTCTGGAGCTGACCGAGGCTCTGCACGGCCAGCATCACATAGATCGCACGGCTGCGGATAACGCTGAGCGTACGGGCGAAATCCGAACCGTCCGCTGCGCTGCCGAGCTTGCCCACATTGTTGAACTCATCGAAGATGAGGTTGACCGGAACTTTGCAGCGCAGCTCCGGCGTGCTGTCGGCATAGCGCACCAACTTGATGAATAGAAACGAAAAGAACAGCGAGGACAGAAACGCCATCGTTGCGTCCTGATCGCTGAGTATGACGAAGTAGGCGCATTTGCGCTTGCCTGGCGCCGTGAGATCGATATCGCTGCGGCTGATGATGTCCCGCACAGCCTCGTTCTGTAAGACCTGTAACCGGGTGCCGAGTCCAAGGACGATGCCGGAACGCACCGTGTCGCTGGCCTGCGAGAAAAGATTGAACGGCGCACGGGCGGGGTGATCCAGCGGCAGCTTTTCAAAAAGTGCCGTCAGCTGCCGTTCGCTGTTTTGGGTCAGGAGCTGGTAGGCGGCCGCCAGGTTCTTCGTCTCCGGGCTGCGGCTCCTGTCCAGATCGATATAGAGCACCAGCGCTTTGAGCAAATTGGCCTCGCCGTTGTCCCAGAAATGGTCGCCCTTGCCCTCACTGGTGTTGGAGATGATGACATTGGTCAACACCTGCGCCAGCAGAGTATCGCCGTTCAGGTCTGACATGCAGTTCCATGAGTCGCCGTGCCGGGGGTCTACCAGGTTGAATACTTTTACCTCATACCCGTTCTTGCGGAACAACTCGGCGGTATCGTTATAGAGCTCCGCCTTCGGATCCGTAATGACCGCCGACTCTCCTCGCTTGAGTATGGTGAACAGCGCCGGACGGATCACGCCACGGGATTTTCGGGTACCGGATGCACCGAATACGGCGATGTGGCGGTTCAGTCTGGTGTCTTTAGGTAAGCAGACGACGCTGCCGTTTTTTTCGCCCAAAATGATGCCATCGGCCTGCGACGGAGGCTTGATCTCCAGAATCTCTTTCAGCTCCTTGTCCTTCATCCATGATGCGGTGCCGTAGGTTCCGTACTTGCTGCGGGTAAATCCGCGTTCATCGTAGTCCTTGGAGCTGAATTTATCGTGGAAACGCACATAGGCGGTGATACCGACCCCGGTCAGCAGCAGTATACCGATGCTTTTTAGCCCCGGGATGCTGAAGGCGCTGCCCAGACACACGATCGGATTCCAGTCTACGGCGCCGATGGTCGTTTGCCCTGTAAGACCGCCGGAATTCATCCAAAGCTCGTAGTTTATCAGCAATTGGCCAAGCACTCCGCCCAGGTAAAGCAGGGTGATGAGTCCCGGTATGGAGACGGCGATGATGGCTGCTGCTCGCTTTTTATCCAGAATGCATTCCTCCTTTATAGTCCCAGTTCTGCTTCTACTGTGGCAGCGTCGATGGTTTTGAGTGTGATATACGGGCCAAGATACTCTCTTAGAAAGGGCGCTTGATCATCGAAGCAGAGCACCTCGAAGCTCCCTGCGCCGGTCTGCATTGCCTCACGAAAACGGATCAGGCGTGCGATGTCGCCGTCAAGATGTGAGAAAACACAGGTGCCGCCGATACTGGCGTCGTATTCCATGAATCCCCGGTTATATGACCGGACGTCTGGGTCGAACAGCAGCTCAAGCAGCTTTTCTTTCCAGTCTGGGACGGTGAGCAATCTGAACTGCCGGATGCCGCCGACATTCATGGGCACAAAATAGATGTGCCGATAGATTCCGTCAAACCGAAGTTCCAGTCGCCGGTTTTTATCCGACTCCAGCAGTGTGGTCAGCGCCGTATCATAGGACTCGCCCAGCAGGATTGCGGAGTCGATGCTCTGAACCCCGGCATTCATGCGAGCAAGCTCTGTCAGGCTGTGGAGTGCTTTGAACTCTCCCATGCCGTTCCATTTCATCGCGGCGTTCCGCGTGTTGTAAACGGCGTAACAGCCGCCCGGATAGAAGATTGCGCCGACGATGCGTGTAAACATGGTTTTGTTCTGTTCCGCTGGGGTGATCTTTTTGAAGTCCCGCGCCAGATAGAAGGCAGGCACGTCCGGTGTTATCCGAAGGATAGCCCGGTTTTGCAAGGCGGGGAGTAGATAGGCCCTTGTCTCGACACCGGCGGTCAGGTGCATCCCAATCGTCTCGGCAACCCGAAGGTTACGGTCCCGATGCGCCATACCGCCGGGGAATCTATGATTGTAAAACGCGGCCATATAATAGCCGTATGCGTCCGGATGTATCCATTCCAGTATGGGGAGAGCGCCCTTACAGAAACGAATCGCTTTGGCATTCCCGATGCCGGTCATCTGCAGCAGCTTTACCCTCATCCGCTCATCGGTATCTGGGTTACGAAGCTCCTGTGTTGTGGAAAGTTTACTCACCAGCGCTCTGAGAGTACGCTCGTTTCCCAGCACGCCAAGCGAACGGACAGGGTATTCGCCGGCGAGCCCGAGCACTGTGATAAGCCGATGCACATGACTTCCCGGCCGAACGGTAATCATTGTTTCAAACCCCGGAATGCAGGAGCTTTCCGACAACATGACTGCTCTCTTTGTCGGAAACCGTCCGCGCAAAAAGCCTGAAAAATATCGGTTTCATCGGTGTTTTCCGGCTGTTAAAAGATATGTCATTGGGGAGGCGGGTTTTTGCCCTGTTTTTACACATGTTTTTGACGCTGCTCCGGCACATTTTCATGGAGCATCACCCCCTCATCCGGGATCAGGGGCTCCAGCACCAGCCACTGGGGAAAATCCCGTGCCGGGACCACATACACCTCCGTACGCTCCTGCGTGGAGGCCGCGCTGCAGTAGAAATGATCGCAGCACGGCGGCGCGTCATCCGTAAGCACATACATAGCGACGGTATCGGAGACCATATTGACCTCAATATTGTCATGATCCCGGTACCGACGCTCCGGCCTGCCTTTTTCATATACATGGCGGAATATCATGATGCTTTCGGGGTATCGAACCGGCGCTTTGCCCTGAAAGAAGCTCCTGAGCGCCGGATACAGGATGCCCCGAATATAGGAGGCGGAGCCCCTCTCCTTTTTGGGGAGCAGCAGAGGCAGCCGGATGCAGAACCAGCCTTCGATGGTAAAGCCCGCTTCTATTGGAACCGACTCTGCTGCAACCGCATCCACATCCTGCAGCGCCCGCGGATTTCCCGTGTAGGCGGGAAGCGCTCTGGTCAGCAGCGTCAATTTTTCGCTTTCCTCAGCCAGCTTCAGCGCCATGGCATACGCCAGCTCCATGCTTTTCCCTCCGGTCAGACAGCGGAGATTTTTTATGGTCATGCCGAGCCGTCGATCCTGCGTCTCTATTTTATCCAGCAGATGAATGAACGAGTTTATCGAGTCCATCGGTTGCAGCCTCCTCTGTGTAAAATGTAATGTCCGGTTCTTCCTGCCCGGCAAAGTTGACGGTTGCAAACAGGCAGGGCGCCTTGGGGAGCATCATCTGGGACGCCATGGCGATATTGGGCAGGACAAAGATATATTTCATCTCGTCATCCTGCGGCTGCAGCAGCTTGCTAAGGTGCTGCTCGCCGTCATACAGCACAACGATCTCATAGCCGGTGTTTTCCTTCAGAAAAAAGATTTGGGACGGGTAGACCGCAGGATAATGCGCCATGGGATCCACATAGTCGATAAACCGCAGCAGCACCCATACGGCAAGGATCGTCCGCTGATCCGGCTTGCATAGCCCATCCAAAGCCAGATAGTAGCCACCGGCCACATCCGAGATTTGATGCTCCCTTTTCAGGTTGCGAAGAATCTTCTCCGCCGTCTCCTGGGTTTTGTCCCGCAGCAGTCGGATTACCTGTGTTTTGGTCAGTGCGCCGTACTGCGACAACCATTTGATCACATGGCGCTCATCATCAAGCAGCATGTTGTTCACCTCCTTCTGTGTGTGCGTATTCTTTGCGAAATGCGTATTCTACGCTGAATGCGTTTTCTCCCTCTGCCGTTCTTTGAGGATTGCCTCCAGTTCGGCACGATCCGTGGTGATCATTTCCTTTTCCAGCTTGGAGGCCTTCACCACCACGGGCACTTTGTTGTTGTTGGAGCTGATGAGCGCCTCGCCGCGCTCGAAGCGGGTGATGGCGCGGATCTCCGTGCGGGTGAGCTTCAGCGTTTCCTGTACATAGCGGGCCTCGTCCGGCTCCAGGTTCAGAATGATCTTGTTCTTGGAGTTGTTGATGATCGCCCTGCCGTACTTGCCGTCCTCCAGACCGAAGAAATCCGACAGATCCTGCGTTGCGGAAATGGCCGCTCCGCCGAAGCCGCGGATAACCTTGAATATCTCAAGGCAAAACTCTGCGGCCATGCGGTTGGAGCTGGCGCCGATCAGCTGCCAGATCTCGTCGATAAAGATGGCTTTGCGTTTGGTGCGGTCGGACTTTATCTGATCCCACACATAATCCAGTGCGATGAACATGCCCACCGGAAGCAGCTTGCCCTTCAGCTCCGACAGGTCAAGTACGATGTATTTATTAGAGAGGTCTACATTGGTCTGCCTGTTGAAGCTTTGGGCGCTGCCGGTGACAAAACGGCTGATGATGGCCGCCAGCCGCTGGGTCATGGGATTCTCCTGCAGGTGCTTATGCAGGTCGCCCAGGATAGGCATCTGCTTCATTTTGGGCGGAGCGGAGGCCATATCCGTATAGATGGAGTCGTTATCATGGGTGATGCCGAAGTCCGCATAGGTTCGGATCAACGCTTCATCCAGCATCTGTTCCTCTTCATTGCTCATATCGGGGATCAGCAGGCCGAAGAAGGTCATGAGCTGCTGAATTTTTCGAGCCAGCATGGAGCCCATCTCCACATAATCGATCTCGTCAATCAGCTCCATCTCCGGCGACATGGTATGCCGTATCTCCATTACGTTGATGCAGTGGGGGGAGCCCGGTGCGATCTTGATAAACTCGCCGCCGATCTTATTGCAGGCTCTACGGAATTCGTGTCCCTTGATGGGCGCCAGAATGTAGCACTGAATGCCGCGCATCCGCATCCGAAGCGCCAGCAGCTGCATGGTGAAGGTCTTTCCTGCGCCCGATGTGCCCAGCAGGTTCAGGTTGGCATTTTTATTGATCTTTGTGTTGAACAGATCCACGATGCACAGGGAGTTGTTGTATCGGTTGATGCCCAACAGCACGCCATTGTCGTCCGACAGCTCAAAGCTGGTGAAGATATAGCTGGATGCGGCGCCGCTGGTCAGCACATTGCGCTGCGCCTTTTTCTCAAGCTTGGGCGAGATTTTCAGGAACGGCATCACCGACTGCAGTGCGGCCTCCTGCTGAAAGCTGCACTCGCTGGTGTACATATCCATAGATTTGAGCATATCCACCATCTGCTGCTTGCGCCAAAGTAATTCCTCGTAGGTTTTGGCCGATACGGTGATGAAAACGCTCATGTAAAAGAGGTCCTCGTTGTAGTTGGCGATTCCATTCTTGATAAAATAGCCCGCCTGTATGGAATTGGTCAGCTCCTCATAATCGGTGCTGGTATCCTGCATGCTCTTGAGCTTGGTGCGGTTGAGCCTGATCCGCTGGGCGACCTTATCTATGGTGCGGCTGCGGTTCTCACGGCGGAGATGGACGTCGATATCCACTCCTTCTCCGGCGTTGATGAGTGAGGACATCCAGCCGGCCCGGACGCGGCTTGGATACCCGCCTGCCTTGATGTAGAGGAAGGAATAGTACAGCCCGTCCATAACGACATAGTTATAATGGCTCAGGTCGATGCCGCGGGGCGCCAGAAAGTTGGTCATACGGATAGGCGGCACCGGGTCCATGCCGATGATTTTCTTCTTTGCCGCCATGGTGTCCACCACGATGCGATCTACGCGGGAGGAAAACGGCTCGTCCGTGCAGGAGCGCCGATTGTAAAACATGTATAGGATTTCGGCAGTCGCTTCATCCGGGTCTTTGGACTGGACGATGCTGTTGCCGCATTGCATGAAATACGCCCGCGCTGTCTGCTCGGCGGTCTGGAGCATGCCATAGATCTTTGCATAGTCGTCGCTTTCGTTGCGGCCTACCGCCTCATACTGGAAAATCAGAAAGAAGCGCCTCGTCAGCGCTTCCCGATTTCCCACATCCTTGATGAGTCCGATATAATCTTCGCCAAGCTCCTTACATTGCGGATTCTCCTCGTGTTCCAATTCCTCGCAGATCATGGATATGTGCTTATCCGAGTCCGCGCGGCGCGTAATGGACTTGAACTGCAGCCGCATGGGGGATATCTTCAGCCAGCTGGCAAAGCTGGAGATGATGTTGAACTGCTCCTCATCGGAGCGCAGCGTGAAGTTGATCGGCTCGATCTCAAGGATTTTTATGTAGCGGTTGTCCGTCGTTTCAATGATCCCATTTTTCAGGTCGCGGATGGGCAAATAATCCTGTACAAACTCAAGCTTTTCTTTTCTGTGGTTTCTTTTTCCTTTTGCTTTGGCCATAGCGGTATCCGATCCTCCTGAAGTGTAATTTCCTGCGGTGTGTCCAGAAATGGATGATATGGCCGATGTACTGAAACAGCGACCCGCCATCCACGCCCATTGCAGATACCACCGCCAGCGGCAGCAGCGTGACCGTCATGACCACGATGCGGATGGTTCCGGGCATGGGGATCAGGATCAGCTCCGGATAGCCCAAAGCCAGCACCAGAATCACCGTTTCAATTGCGTTCCGGGTATCGATCATCCCTCCCAGCAGTTTGCCGCTGTCCGTATAGTTTGCGGGGATTGCGTACACGTTGTTGTATTCTCTTTCGTCCAAGTTTTTCACCTGCCTAATCTGTAAATTGTTGCGGTTGTGGTATACCGTCCCATCCGCAGTGCCTTCTGATGGTCCGGCACATAGATATCCACGCGATGGATATTGTTCTCTATGCCCGAGCCGCCCCGATCTTCCACGGTGTACATGGTACCGTTTATCATGATTTGCGTGCCGAAGGGATAATGGCTGGACATAGCGACCATACCGACCGCTGCCTGTTTGCCGCTGGCGGTAAGCCCCTGCGCATTGCTGCCGCAGCACTTTGCACAGGCGCAGTAATGCGTCACCTCTACCTCCAGCGTATAAAGCGCCTCGCCGATGGGGGCGTTTACCACCGGCGCATCGTAATCCACGATGCTGAGGCGGCGATAGGAAAGCCTTCCTTCATAGCTTGGCGTATTCAGGATAACGCCGATGCCGCCGGAGGAATGCACCCACATACGGGTCCCTTCCGCATCATATCCGGCAAAAATAAGCACATGGCCCCAGCCGTCATCATCCGCAAGGAATCCTAAATCACCCGGCAGCAGCTCCGCTGCGGAGACGCCGTAGGTATTCGGGTACTGTCCGTTGCAGCCGGCGCCGATCTCAACGCCTACTGCCGTATTGAATACCCATGTGGTGAATCCGCTGCAATCAAGACCAAAGGGCCGAATCGTGCCGGTCGTCGGAGAACCGGCTGACGTCACCAGCCGCGGCGTGTTCCAAGCATCGTTCCAACCGGGCGCCGACTTGCCGCCCCAGAAATATGGGACCTTGCCCACCAGCGACAATGCCGTTGTAATGATGTGCTTCCGCATGGGGCTGCAGTTCTGCGCGTTGACAAAGGCGATCAGCTCCGCATCGGTCAAGGGAACCATCTGCCCGTTGCCTAATGTCCCATACAGCGTCATTTTCAAGGCGTTGGCCATCTTCTGAATGGCTTCGCCATAGGTTATTTTGAATTGGTCATAGGTGGCGGAGGGATCGATCCCGAAGGCTCGGATGATGACGCTGTTATCAAATGGCTGTATGGTGCATTCCACATACTTTACGACCTCCGTTTCCGGAGTGAGCGTCTCCGTGCCGCCCTGCTCATAATAGATTTCGCTTCGTGTGCCGGTGATTCTGCCTCCGCTGTATATGGGAACGGAAACTGCCACAGGCGTATAGGCTGCCACATTGACCGGCTCCGATGTTGTTATCGTTTCGTCCGGCTCATAGTAGGTGCGACGGGCTGTGGTATAACGGTACTGCGGAACACCATTGATGGTTCCCGTCTGTGTCTTCGATGTGACGACCGTCACGGTAACGGGTCTGTATGTAGCGTAGGTAAAGGGGACGATTTGCTCCGATTCCTTCTCTACGAAAGATACCGGAAACATACTGTCGGCAACGCTGCGAAGCTTTGCCAGCATATCCTCCTTGCCGGTATTGCGTTGTTGAAGCGATGCGGAGTAGGCCGCAAGGATATAGCTTACATCGTACCCGGCGGAACCCTGTGCGTAATTGATAAGTGCATCCATAGACAGATCGTAGTCGTATCCGCCGTCCTCAATGATCTGCTCAACTTTTGCGAGGGCTGCGTCATACCCTTCCTCCACAACTGCGGAAATATCTGCGGCAAGGTCGTTATAGGATTCCAGCAGTGTTGTGGGGTTTTCCATGTCCACCATCGACCCATCCAGCCCAAACACGCTGTTTGTAACAACGCTGGGCAGTGAAACGATCAGGACGATAATGACAAGGAAAAACAGGCAGATGCAGACAAGTATCTTAAACAGCGTGTGACGCATGGCCCATGCCGCCGATAAAATCGCACCCCACGGTCCGCCCGCAGCGGTTCCTGCGGCTATCTCGGCAACCGCCTTGCCGCCCTCCACACCTGCCTGTACCGTCGCGGCTGCTGCATTGGCGCCGGCTTCAGCGCCTTTCACGGCGGCTTGCTTTGCCGTCTCTTTTCCTGCTTCCTTTGCGGCTTTGGCCATCTGCTTGGCAGCTTCGCCGTAATTATCGCTGCCGTCGCCTATCTGCCGTTTATCCGGCTCAGCCATTTTCTTTTACACCTCCCCGGTGAGTATCCGAAGCCGCGCGTGGCGGCTGGTTTCTTTATTCGCAGGCAGGCAAAACAGCCGGAGGGATGTCATCCGCTCCGGCTGTTGCCCGCTGCATTTATTTCCTGCGCTTCGGCGCCTTTATGCCGCTGTCCGGACGCTTTTCCGGCGCCTTAAAGCGGCTGGGCGTGTTCTTGTATCGAACCGACTCCACGGACACCGTGCGGACGTTTTCACCGTCGTAGACGGGCTTTCCGTCCTCGAACACCGGCTTGCGTTCCACAGCGGGGTCTCCATGGATGGCGATCCACTGCTGCCCTCTGACGTCCTCATACACCTGATAATCCCCGCGCGGTGCGGCGAATCTGGCGGTGTCGTAAAAGGCCGTCCCGGAGCCATCGGCATGGCGGACCTCGAAGTGTCCGTCCTCCCGATGCGTGCCGTCCACATGTGCCACCTGCTGCTCAAAGCCGGGCATAAAGTTGCGGAAGGCCGCCTGGTTATATGCGTCTGCGGCCTCTCCCTGTTCAAAGGCAGGCGCTTCCGCGTGCTGCTGCATAGCGTACCAGTCTACGCCGTTTGCCGCCTGCATGACAGTGTGCGGTGCGTCGGGCACGTCGTAATACGCGCTGTTGTACCACAGGCTGTTTCCGCTCTCGCTGCTAGCTTCCATGATGCCGTCGCCCGTGTTGCGAAGGACTGTACCTTCAGCAGCGCCGGGGAAGGCTGCTGCAACCTGTTCGGATTCGGCGGGGCTGCCGGTAAACCCGGGCGCATCGTAGAAGGCGTTTCGGCCCTCGCCGCTGGCCATCTGATACCAGGTGCTGCCGTCAGTGGCAGTTACAACGGAGTGCGGAGCGGCGGGTTTTTCAAACTGCGCCGTATTGAACATCTCCACACTGCTGACCTTGCCGTCTGTGCCGGTCGCCGTCGTGCTGATGTGTCCGCCGCTGATCTGGGTTCCCTTGAGTGTATGGCCCGCAAGCTGAGGCATGTAGTTGCCAAGGCTGCGGTCGGCGATATCGCCGGCAATGGTGCCGGCTGCTTCTGCGGGACGCGCTGCTACGGAGGAGATGGATTCTCCCGTAAGCATCGCACCGTTTCTGGCAGCTACACCGCCAAAAACGCGCCCGACAAAGCCGACGCCGCCGCCCATGCCCATGCGCGTGCCGCCATCAACGACGGCGTCACGGACATAGCTGTTACCCTTGAATCTGCTGGCAAAGCCGGATGCAAAGCCGCTGGCCGCGGCGCCGGTTCCGGTTGCAGTCGAACCGCCCCTGCCGAACACGCTGCCTGCGCTCTTTGCGCTGTGTCCCACGCCGCTGATCACCCTTGCGGCCATCAGCAGCTCCATGCCCATGCTGGAACCGGTCTGCGCCACATTAAGTCCCATAGCGGCCATATAGCTGTCGAATTTCTGCGCGGTCTTTAGGAATGCCAGGGCGCAGAACAGCCATAGAAAGATAGATCCCTGCCCTGTACTCAGCGCGCCGCCGTTTCCGATATACTGGCCTACCGAGGAGTTAAAGCCCCGGATAAACCACACGTTCATGACCAGCAGGAGAAGCTGCGAGCCTACCATCCTGCACCAGCTTTTAAAAACCTGATTAGTCGCCTTGGAGCCGCCCATGCAGAATGCCAGCGGGGAGGTATAGCACAGCACACCGACCACGATATACCGTTCGACCGCCTCCAGCAGCAGCTTGAAGTAATTCCATCCGAGCGCGATCAGCAGGATCAGAACCAGTATGGGCCCGACAACCGTCACGGTTGAAACGATTGTCAGCAGTCCGTTGCTCAGTGCCTGCTCCACACCGGCAAAGGTGAATTCCTCCGCCGTCATGCTTACATCCATCAGTGCCGTATACGGCGCTCTGGCAATGTCGAGCGCCAGCATGAAAATTGGTTTTGCGTATCCGATCAGCAGCGCGAAAATCGCGCCACGCACAACTAATTGCCATGGGTTTTCGGCTTCGGTAATGGGTCCTCCGAACGCACGGAACAGCTGCCAGACCACAATGAGAAAAAGGACTGCCCAGGCTGTGTACTGCATGACGTCAAAGGCCTTGGTGATGAAGGGGAAATACTCCTCCATGGTCACCATGTCTGTTCCTAACGCATTGAGAAAGAGGCCGGAAACCGCGTCCATGATCTGCGAGGCAATACTGGAGATCCATGTCACGATCCCTTCAAAAATCCAGTCTAAGATAGTCGTTCACCTCCTGACTGATCCCGAACTGTTGATCATTAACCTGTGTACTGCCCGCCGGCGATCAACGGCTGCAGGTATGCTACGATAAAGCCGAGTGTGTTAAGAATAATCCAGGTCACAACGACTCGTTTGAGCCAGCTGGTAGCCTCGTCCACCGCACGCTGGTTCCGGCTGACCATCCGCACCAACAACGCAATGGCTGCCACGGTCACGGCAACAATGGTACTGATCCCGACCAGCTGTCCGTAGATATCCCGCATGATCGTGGAAAAGCGATCCCAGATTGTTTCAGCCATTACGGGCTGGACGGAGAGGATCGTTGCCGACGCGGCGCCCACTAACGACCAGTAGGTATTTCTGAGCCGATGCTTACCTGATACAAGTTGCTTTGACATGCTTTTACCTCCTGTTTTTCAATTCGGCACATAAAAAGGCACCGCTCTCGGAGGCTGAATTGCCTCGCAGAAACGGTGCCTTTATGGTGTGCTCCTACTATCGGACGCTAACAGTATAGCATGTTTGCATTTACATGTCATCGGCGCGAACCGTGCCATTTTCTCCGCCTTTTTCTGTGCCATCCACTATGCCAGAAGGGAATGGCGTTTGTTCTGTTGCGGAGAAACCGGCGACTTTACAACCGGTAAGACAATCAGCGTCGTGAATTATGAAGCCGCTACAGCAAATGGATACCTCTTTCCAGATTTCTGAGTGCATCCATCACTGTGTAAAAAGAAGGAACATCACCATAGAGCATATCCTTCATGGCTTCGTAATCCGCAGCCAGCGCTGAAAAGCGATACTCCGGGGGAACCAGCTTCAAGGTGCCCGGGACAGCCTCCTGGTACTTTGCCCAGACTCTCGGATAGAACTTCATTTTGAAGTCTACTACCGTTTTCAGCAGGTCCACCCGTGCAAAAGCGGCCTCTTTCACAGGCGTCATTGACATACGGTATAGGTCATAGTAATGCCGGGAATAACGCTGCGGCATTTCCGAACCTTCGGGTCTGTTGGCTTCATGGTGCAGGATCGTCGCCTTTTCCCAGAAGGTCCGCTCCGGCGCAACGGTCAGAATTGCCGTATCCTTTTGTGAAAAAACTTTTGGATAATAGGTTGCTGCATAGGGCTCGATCTGCGCAATTTTTGCAGGCGTCCAAGCAGCCAATGCGCCAATCTCCAAACGAATGACCTGCAAGGTGGCAGGGTTTGTGAACAGGTGCGGATAGGCAAAGATGACGGTCTGTTTGTCCTTTTCGTCTATGTAAATGTTCGCCTCACAGCCAAGCTCCCGAGAGAACTCTGCCTGAACGGTGGGGCAAAACTGTTCTGCGAGGAAAACTTCCGCCCGAGTATTGGCTTCTTTGTTGAATGCATCCTGCTTGGTGTTGGAGCGCTTTTCCCATGGCTCGTCTTTACCATATCCCAACACTCGCCAATCCAAAATCAGATCAATATCCTCGGAAAAGCGGCTGATCAGATTGAATGCTTTGGAAAGGCTGGTACCGCCTTTGAAGGTAATAGCATCTTTCCAGGGGCATCGGTGGAACAGATGGTCAAGCGTAAAGCATACCCAAAAATCTTTTTCTACGATGGCATCATTCAAGCCCATCTTATCTGCTGTATTTCGGAACAGTTCGCCCCGGTCACTGTCCGGCAATCGTGCTACATTTCTCATTGTGTTTCGCCTCCACACATTTTCCGTATCGTTTCATAAACCCAATCCGTAGATTCCGTCGCCTCTTTCAGGCAGGCTTGCTTTTCGTCCTCGGACAGCTTTTCAGAAAGCGTCTGTATGATCTCCGCCGTCACATTGGTCCTTCCCAAAGTTTTCAGCGCCTGGATCACCAAGCTCGTCATGTAAGACAGACCGGTGATTTCCTTGTTGGTCCTATGCTTAAATTCCAGCTTTGTGGAGTTCCACTCATAGGTCTTATACGGGCCGTCGCTGATATAGGACCAGACTGCCGTTACCTGTGTGGAGAGCCCCAAAAGGTTCAGGGCTGTATTCCCACACGGGACGATGGTCCAATGGTAACTTCGCGCCAATGCTTTTGCAACTGCGTCCGGGTCGGCCGCTACGTATTCATCAAGCAGCTTGCTGTACTTCGGCTTTTCGTAAACACCCTTTAATATCCGGCGAAGCATACCGATTTGCGTTAATCTGTTCAGATTGCGCCTGGTTGTTTCCGAATCGGCAATATCTGCGAAATCCGAGTTCACGAAGATTGTACCGTCATCCGCACCGTTGATTCGCTCCTGTATCTGCTTGGAATATCCAGTTTTCATTCTGTTTTCCTCCTTTGCTTTGTCCCGAATATTATATAATATTCGGGACAGAATTTCAACTGGATTTGCGATCCTTATCTACATTATCTCCAAACAATCTGCACATAATCAAACAGCTGCCATGCCGATGCTCCTGTGCGGTATCATTTGTCCCGCTCCTGTAGAAGCAATGCAATAATCGAGGCCTTTAACCTTACCAGTTTTCCAAAATAGAAAGAACCTCCAGCCAGGAATCCACCTCGCCGGCAGGGGCAGACCATAGGCGCAGGGCGATGATATTGATTGCCTGCGTGCGGAGCCGGTAATAGTGCCGGGCAGAGATGTCCAGACGGTACAGAAGCTCTTCGTGCATCAGCTTGTCCGGTCCGAGAAAGGTCATGTAGATGATGTCGTACATCTTGTGCCCGTTGACCGGTTTGGCTTTCAATATACTGACCGCATCGTTGAGCCGGTCAACCAGCAGGCGGGAGCGGCGTACACTCTCCATCCGGCCTTCCAGCTTTCGATTGTTCATCCCAAGTTCCAGGTCGATCCGATCCAGCAGCGTATCCAGATCCTTCAGCGGGCGATCCAGCTCCTCTGCTACGCTGGACGGGAAGCATTCCAGCGTCCAGAGAATGGTTCGGTAGTGCTGCAGCAGGAGAAGCGTGTTATGATACATGCTTTTCTTTTTCTCCTTTTTGGCTTGGCGGACTCTGTCATCATCGATAGACGAATCTCCCAGAATGCCGCGCTTTGTTAAAAGTTCAATAAATGCGGCAGATTGCTGCGACAGCTTGGTTTCCTGCTGTTCATAAAGCGCCTTTCCGGCACTGCTTTCGATTTTGCTCATGTTGATTCTCCTTTCCGGTTTCATGAGTGCAAGAAAAAAACCGCGTAAGCACATGGCCCGCGGATGTGGTTCGCATCTATGCGGCGTAGTCTACTACTTACACCTCTGCAGTCATAGATACAGTTCTGACAATTCCAACACAGAGAAGTATACGCGCGTATTATAGGGGACGAAAGTGCAACGCGATTTTCTGATGCCTGTTCGGCATAATCAGTAGTTCTCATGATAATGATCCTGCGGCTATACCAAAGGATCATTTTATTCAGGCGTGCATTGTCCGAGCCTCCAATATGCGCATTTCCGGCGCAAATACGCATTTTCTCAATAATGCGTTCAATTTCTGCGCAGGTGGGCAGGGAAGCCTCTGTATCCAGCGGATACAGTCTATTGAAAACGAGGCAGCCGTAGGAGCCCGGCAGACGGTGCAGAGCGAAGGCATCCCCATTCTTCTGAAAAAATCTCCACACCTTTGTCTTTTCCCAGCCCCAGCGCCGTCCCAAGGCTTCCAATGTCAAAGCGGCGCCAAGTCTCCCGAATTGAACGGCAGGCGCCAGATAAGAAAACGCATTGCCGGTCTCCTGCCAAACCGTGTGGCACCAGAGGTCCAGCCATGCATCTGATTCGCCGAATGTATAATGCTGATCCGCAAGGCGCTGCGTGATGTTGCGGGGAAGGCAGAGAAAGCCATAGCCGTCTGTTGCATAGACTGTTCCGCTCATGCATTCGGTGCCGGAGCATTTTACGACCCAATCGGTGACGGCATATTCCAGCTTCTTTGTTTTCTCGTCAAGCGTGTAACGGATATACCCGAACCGGCTGAGCGTATTCATGATTTCCAGAGCCTCCGTGCGGCTTTTGACGCCCAGAATGCTCTTCAAGCCGACTACGCCACCGGACCACATCCCTGGCATTACATCGTTTGTGTATCCGCAGTATTTTGCCCGACCCTTGCGAAATGCCGCCCGCGAGGCCAGCTTCGCCCAATAACCCATGATTCCCTTACCGACCGGCAAATGAGTCCTGGGCAGCTTAACCCATTGGTACCTGAACAGGCATTTCGGCATGACGGGTTCCTCCTTTCTGCGATTGGATATAAAAACAAGGCAGCCCCTTTAATCGAGAGACTGCCCTTGCAGTATGTGGTTACTATATTCTTACTTGAAGTCCGGGTAACGATTCCTTCTGCACCCCTACGAGATACCAGTCGTTTCCGTACTCTATGCGAGTGGGTGCCCATTCGTCATTTATCAAGACCTCCATTGTAGTTCCGCAGTGCAGGCCGCCATAACTGTTTCCTTCCTCATACAAAATGTCAAAGCGATTTGTGGAGGAGTCATATATAAGTATCCCTTTTTTCATGTGGGCTTACCTCCTGACAAAGAATTTAAAAACATTTTCCCATAGTCATATTTTATGAAATTAGTACAAACCGCATCAGTGTCAATGCAGTTCATTTTTACTTAGGGGCGTTCATGAAAAAAACCCGCAAATTCACCTTGTGTTGACCCTTCAGTTAACCCATTTACTCACCCATTTACTCACCCATTTGTCCCGGTTAACCCATTTTTAGCCCTTATAAAATGGGTTAACCGAGGTCACATACGGTCAAAAACAGCGAAAGGCTTCAAAAGCAATCGGACGAAAAGGGTATAAGAAAACCCCGGAAAATGCTGATTTTCCGGGGTTTTTGAGCTTTTGAGTTGTAAATTTGCGTCCGATCAGCGCTTGCTGAACTGCGGAGCGCGACGAGCGGCTTTGAGGCCGTACTTCTTACGCTCCTTCATACGAGGATCGCGGGTCAGGAAACCGGCCTTCTTCAGGACGGGACGGAACTCGGGGTTCACCAGCAGCAGGGCGCGGCTGATGCCGTGACGCAGGGCGCCGGCCTGGCCGGAAACGCCGCCGCCTTCCACGGTGGCAACGATGTCCACCTTACCCAGGGTATCGGTGGCGTTCAGGGGCTGGCGGACCACCATCTTCAGGGTCTCCAGGCCGAAGTAATCGTCGATGTCGCGGCCGTTGATGGTGATGGAGCCGGTGCCGTTGGGGAACAGGTGCACCCGGGCCACGGAGGACTTTCTGCGGCCGGTGCCGTACAGATAGGGATTCTTGGACTGATACATGTTTCTTTTCCTCCTTACTTGACCAGCTCGGGCTTCTGGGCCTCGTGGATGTGCTGCTCACCGGCATAGATGTGCAGGCGCTTCAGGGAATCCTTGGTAACGGTGTTGCGGGGCATCATACCGCGGACGGCCACGCGCATGGCCAGCTCGGGCTTCTCCTGCATCAGCAGGCGATACTTGGTCTCCTTCAGACCGCCGATCCAGCCGGAGTGGGTGCGGTAATACTTCTGCTCCATCTTGTTGCCGGACAGGGTGGCCTTGGCGGCGTTGATGACGATGACGTTGTCGCCGCAGTCGGCGTGGGGGGTGTAGGTGACTTTACCCTTGCCGCGCAGCAGGTCGGCCACGATGACGGCGGTCTTGCCCAGGGGCTTGCCGGCGGCATCAACGACGTACCACTTGCGCTCAATAGTGGCCTTGTTTGCCATATAAGTGGACATGGTGTTTTCCTCCAATTTATAGAATGTATTGCTTTACTTTTCCGGGCTCCCTTGCTATGATTGGGAGGGAGAAATGCGCCGAACGCACAAGGATATTTATAGCATATCCCGGGAAAATTGTCAACACCATTTTAATTTACGATAGTAACATCTGGCATTTCCTCTCGTTTTCTCCCGATATCCCCCGTTTTCTCAAATGGCAATTTCATTTTTCCTTGGAGGGCTTTGTATATGCAGAAGATTTTGGGACAGGTGCGCCGCTGCGTGGAGGATTATCACATGATCGACGCCGGAGACGTGGTGGCCGTGGGCGTGTCCGGCGGCAAGGACAGCCTGGTGACGCTGACGGCCCTGGCCCGGCTTCGGGCTTTTTATCCGATCCCCTTCACCGTCCGCGCCATCACCTTAGAGACCGGCGCCCCCGGCATGAGCTTCGACGCCGTGGCGGACCTGTGCCGGCAGCTGGAGGTGCCCTATACCCGCATCCAGGTGCCGGTATACGACATCGTGTTCAACGAGCGGAAGGAGAAGAACCCCTGCTCCCTGTGCGCCAAGCTGCGGCGGGGCAGTCTGAACACGGCCCTTACGGACCTGGGCATCCGGAAAATCGCCCTGGGCCACCACTATGACGACGCCATCGAGACTCTGCTGATGAACCTGCTGTTCGAGGGGCGCATCGGCTGCTTCCAGCCGGTGACTTACCTGGACCGCACCGGCATCACCCAGATCCGCCCCCTGCTGTACTGCCGGGAGGAGGATATCCGCCGGGTGGCCCGGCGGCTGGAGCTGCCGGTGGTGGAGAACCCCTGTCCCGCCAACGGACACAGCCGACGCCAGGAGGTGAAGGAGCTCATCGCCGGGCTGGAGGGCCGGTATCCGGATATCAAGCAGAAGCTGTTCGGCAGCCTCCAACGCTACCCCCTGTACGGCTGGAATCTTCACGAGGAGGAGCGGTAACATGAAAACCAGACTGGGCGGCCGCACCTGGGCGGCCCTGCTGACCTTCGGCCTGTTCGGACAGATCGCCTGGGTCATCGAGAATATGTATTTCAACGTGTTCCTGTACAACACCATCTCCGGGGACACGTCCATGATCGCCGCCATGGTGGCCTGGAGCGCCGTCACCGCCACCGTCACCACCCTGGTGATGGGGGCCCTCAGCGACCGGCTGGGGCGGCGGAAGGCCCTGATCGTCATCGGCTATCTGCTGTGGGGCGTCAGCATCGGGGCCTTCGCCTTCATCAAAAGAAGCCCCCTGGCCGGTGCGGCCCACGGAGCCGCGGTGCTGGTGGTGGTGCTGGACTGCGTCATGACCTTCTTCGGCTCCACCGCCAACGACGCCGCCTTCAACGCCTGGGTCACGGACGTCACCGTGCCGGAAAACCGGGGCCGGGTGGAGACGGTGCTGGCCATCATGCCGCTGGTGGCCATGCTGGTGGTGTTCGGGGCTCTGGACGGCCTGACCCAGGCCGGGAACTGGCGGCTGTTTTTCCTGATCGTGGGCGGCATCACCTGCCTGGGCGGCGTGCTGGGCTGCTTCTTCATCCGGGAGCCGGCCCTGCCCCGGGGCCAGGGCAGCTATTTTGCCAACATTCTGTACGGCTTCCGTCCCGCCGTTGTCCGGGACAACCCGCGGCTGTATCTGTCCCTGGCGGCTCTGGGGGTATACTGCATGAGCCAGCAGGTGTATATGCCCTACCTCATTATCTATATCCAGCGGTTCCTGGGCATCACGGACTATACCCTCCTGCTGGCGGGGGTGCTGATCGTCAGCTCCGTGCTGTCGGTGCTGGCCGGGCGGCCCATCGACCGCTTCGGGAAGCTCCGCTGCCTGGTCCCGGCGGGGATCCTGGGCTTTGCGGGCCTTGTGCTCATGTACTTTGCCCGGGGCCAGTGGTTCGTCCTGGCGGCGTGCATCGTGATGCTGGGCGGCGGCATGGTGGTCTCCGCCTGCTGCAGCGGCCTGATCCGGGACTATACCCCGGCGGGAAAGGCCGGCCTGTTCCAGGGCATCCGCATCGTGTTCCAGGTGCTGCTGCCCATGGTCACGGGGCCGTATATCGGTGCGGCGGTGATCCGGGGCACCGGCATGACCTATGAGGACCTGGGCACCGTGAAGCAGGTGCCCACGGCGGAAATTTTTCTGGCGGCTGCCGCCGCCCTGGTGCTGCTGGCCATTCCGGCGGCTCTGCTGAAGCGGAAGGAGACGGTAAAATGACGGCGCTTTACACCCCCTGGGGGGAGCATCCGGACAAAACCTGCCCGCTGCCGGAGTATCCCCGGCCCCAGCTGCGGCGGGACAGCTATCTCTGCCTCAACGGCCTGTGGGACTACACCGTGGAGGACGGCGACGAGTATTCCCGCCGCCGCAGCGGAAAGATATTGGTGCCCTTCTCGCCGGAGAGTCTGCTGTCCGGCTGTGATTTCCGGCTGGAAAGCGGCGAGACCCTGTGGTATGAGCGGCGCTTCACCCTGCCGGAGGGCTTCCGCCGGGACCGGGTGCTGCTGCACTTCGGCGCGGTGGATCAGTGCTGCCGGGTGCTGGTAAACGACCGCCCCGTGGGGGGCCATCAGGGAGGCTATCTGCCCTTCACCCTGGACATTACCGGCGCCCTGGTCCCCGGTGAGAACCGCCTGACCGCGGCCGTCACCGACGATCCCGACGGCGGGGTCCACGCCTTCGGCAAGCAGCGCACGGACCGGGGCGGCATCTGGTACACCGCCCAATCCGGCATCTGGCAGACGGTGTGGCTGGAGAGTACAGCGGACAACTACGTCCGTTCCCTGCGCCTGACCCCGGACTATGACGAAAAAGCCCTGCGCTATGCCGTCCGGGCCGATGACCCCGCCGGAGCCCGGATCACGGTGCTGTGCGGCGGTCAGGTCATCGCCCGCAGCTGGGCCGATGAAAAGGGCCTGGGCGTGTGCCCCATTCCGGCGGAGCACTTCCGCCCCTGGAGCCCGGAGGACCCGTATCTGTACGATCTGGAGGTGACGCTGCCCTCCGGCGACCGGGTGGAAAGCTACTTCGGTATGCGGAAATTCTCCGTTATGGAGCATCAAGGCCGCCGGGTGCTGGCCCTGAACGGCCAACCCTACTTCCAGTCGGGGCTGCTGGACCAGGGCTACTGGTCCGACGGCCTGTACACCCCTCCGGCGGACGAGGCCATGGTCTGGGACATTCAGACCGCCCGGGACATGGGCTTCAATATGCTGCGCAAGCACATCAAGATCGAGCCTCTGCGGTGGTACTATCACTGCGACCGCCTGGGGATCATCGTGTGGCAGGACCTGGTGTCCTGCTTTGAGCGCTGGCAGACCCTGACCATGCAGGTGCTGCCCTTTCTGGGCGTCCACCTGAAGGACCGCCCCTCCGGGCGGCTGGGCCGGGCCGGAGAGGCCGGACGCCGGCAGTTCCTGCGGGACATGGAGGACACGGTGGACCTGCTGTATAACTGCGTGTGCCTGGGCCTGTGGGTGCCCTTCAACGAGGGCTGGGGCCAGTTCGATGCCCTGGCCGTCACAGACCGGCTGCGGGCTCTGGACCCCACCCGGCCCATCGACCACGCCTCCGGCTGGCACGACCAGGGCGGCGGCGACCTGAAAAGCCGCCATGTGTACTACCGCCCCGTGCGCCTGCGGGGGGACGGACGGCGGGTGCTGGCCCTGACGGAATTCGGGGGCTACAGCCTGCAATGCCCGGGACACCTGGCCTCGGACAAAAAATTCGGCTACCGCATGTATGACCATGCGGCAGCCTGGATGGATGCGGTGGAGCGCCTGTATGAAACGGAGGTCCTGCCCCTGATCGAAAGCCAGGGCCTGTCGGCGGCGGTGTATACCCAGCTGTCCGACGTGGAGGACGAGGTCAACGGCCTGGTGACCTATGACCGCCGCCTGTGCAAAATGGACCCCGTCCGGATGCGAAAAATCAACAGCAAACTGCGCTTTTAGCGCAATATATTGCCGAAAATCGCAGACTCCCCCCTATGTAGCAAAAGCCTCGCAGAGTTTGCCGCCCGCAGCAGACTGCAACCCCTTTGTTCAAAAAGTGGTTCCACCACTTTTTGAACAAAACTCAAAGCACCCACTGCAAAAGCAGCAGCAGGCCGAAGCCCGGCAGGCCCAGCACGCCGATCAGCAGTCCATTGAACAGGTTGAGCCCCAGCTGAAGCCCCGGGGCCAGGCGGCCCAGCAGCCACAGGGCCCCGAAGCCCAGGGCCGCGTTGCCCGCCACCCGGAAGACCAGCTTCAGGGGGCTTCTGGCCAGGCGCAGCACCCCCAGCAGCATAAACAGCCCCCCCACGCCCAGGGCGAGCTTTTCTAAGACGGACACGCGGTGCCTCCCTTCATGGCGGCTGCCGCCGCACAGGGCTCCTGACCCAGCTGGGCCTTGATGCACCGCAGCAGATAGTCGCTGCGGGCCTTCAGGGCGTTGATCTCATAGATGCTGGCCTCCACCAGCTCCGGGGCCGTGACAAAGTTGAACTTGTCATAGGCGTTGCGCAGAGCCTGGTTGGTCTGGTGCAGCTCCTGGCGCAGCTCCTCCAGCGTAGGGGAAACGGCCTGATTTTTCTTCTTTTCCATGGTGATCCCTCCTGGCACATGCCTGTAACCTATTTGTACGGTTATTTTGGACAGATATGACAGGCTTTAACCCGGGGGACAAGCAAAAATTTCCGGGAGGTGCGGAGAATGCACGAGGAATATATGCGCCAGGCCCTGGACCTGGCCCGGCAGGCCGCCGCCTGCGGCGAGGTGCCGGTGGGCTGCGTCATCGTCAAGGACGGCGCGGTGGTGGGCCGAGGCCGCAACCGCCGGGAGGAGCGCCAGGCCGCCTGGTCCCACGCGGAGATGGAGGCCATGGCCCAGGCCAACCGCGCCCTGGGCACCTGGCGGCTGGACGGCTGCACCCTGTATGTGACCCTGGAGCCCTGCCCCATGTGCGCCGGGGCCATTCTCAATGCCCGGGTCAGCCGGGTGTATTTCGGGGCCCGGGACCGGGAGATGGGAGCCTGCGGCGGGGTGATGAACCTGTTCATGGAGGACTTCCCCCACCCCCCTGCCCTGGTGGGCGGCGTGCTGGAGGAGGAATGCGCCCAGGTCCTGCGGGAATTTTTCCGGGGCCTCCGGGAAAAGTAAAATTTCCCTTATTTTCCCGTTGACAAAATCGGGAAAAGTGGCTATATTATGTCATATCGAGTGCAAATGCAGTGATGGGGACCAGTAGCGCTCCCTCCCGATGCCAAGAGAGCCGCCGTTCGGTGCAAGGCGGCCACGGGGGAAGCGGCGAATATCACCCCGGAGCATCCGGCTGAAACGACTTTCGGATTAGGTGCGGACGGCGGAGGGCCGTTATCATCCCTCGCCCACGGATGGTGGGGCAGAGCGGCTGCGCCCCGGCGCGGCAACAAGAGTGGTACCGCAGAGGTTTTCCGGCCTTTGTCTCTTATGGGAGACAAGGGCCTTTTATTTTTTGCAATATAAAATGTTATGTTTATAATGGAGGTAACACATGGAGTATAAAAAGACGCTGAATATGCCCAAGTCCGGCTTTCCCATGCGGGCGGGCCTGCCCAAGCGGGAGCCGGAGATGCTGCGCTACTGGGAGCAGCTGGACCTTTACAACGAGCTGCTGAAGAAGAACGAGGGAAAGCCCCTGTTCTCCCTCCACGACGGCCCTCCCTTCTCCAACGGCGCCCTGCACATGGGCCACGCCCTGAACAAGGCCCTGAAGGACTTCATCAACCGCAGCTATGCCATGCGGGGCTATTACACCCCCTATATCCCCGGCTGGGACAACCACGGCATGCCCATTGAGTCCGCCATCATCAAGCAGAACAAGCTCAACCACAAGGCCATGAGCGTGGCGGATTTCCGCACCGCCTGCCACCAGTTCGCCGACCACTATATCGACGTCCAGCGGGAGGGCTTCAAGCGCATGGGCGTGGTGGCCGATTGGGACCACCCCTACAAGACCATGGACCCCGGCTTCGAGGCCCGGGAGGTCCGTGTGTTCGGCCAGATGTATAAAAACGGTCACATCTACAAGGGCCTCAAGCCCGTGTACTGGTGCCCCCACGACGAGACCGCCCTGGCCGAGGCGGAGATCGAGTATCAGGACGACCCCTGCACCACGGTGTATGTGAAGTTCCCCATGCACGACGACCTGGGCAAGCTCCCCCACCTGGACAAGAGCAAGCTCAGCTTCGTCATCTGGACCACCACCATCTGGACCCTGCCCGGCAACCTGGCCATCGCCCTGAACCCGGCGGAGAGCTACGCCGTCGTCAAGCCGGAGGGCCGCGACGAGCTGTATATCATGGCGGAGGCCCTGACGGAGAAGGTCATGGGCATCGGCGGCTTCGACCGCTATGAGATCGTGGAGACCCACCCCGGCTCCTTCTATGAGAATATGCTGGCCAGCCATCCCTTCCTGCCCAAGACCAGCCGCCTAGTGCTGGCGGACTACGTCACCATGGACTCCGGTACCGGCTGCGTTCACACCGCCCCCGGCTTCGGCGCCGACGACTATCAGACCTGCCTGCGCTACGGCATGGACATGGTGGTGCCCGTGGACGACCAGGGCCGCCACACGGACTACGCCGGCAAGTACGCCGGCATGAAGACCGAGGAATCCAACCCCGTGATCCTTCAGGATATGAAGGACGCCGGTTCCCTGTTTGCCAGCCAGGAGATCGTCCACAGCTATCCCCACTGCTGGCGCTGCAAGAAGCCCATCATCTTCCGGGCCACCCCCCAGTGGTTCTGCTCCGTGGAGTCCTTCAAGGACGATGCCATCGCCGCCTGCGAGGACGTGCGCTGGGTTCCCTCCTGGGGCAAGGACCGCCTGCGGTCCATGGTCCTGGAGCGCACCGACTGGTGCATCAGCCGCCAGCGCCGCTGGGGCCTGCCCATCCCGGTGTTCTACTGCAAGGACTGCGGCAAGCCCATCTGCACCGACGAGACCATCGACGCCATCGCCAGCCTCTTTGAAAAGAAGGGCTCCAATGCCTGGTTCGAGATGGAGGCGGAGGATATGCTGCCGGAGGGCTTCACCTGCCCCCACTGCGGCAAGGCCGCAGGCTTCGAGAAGGAGAGCGACACCCTGGACGGCTGGTTCGATTCCGGCTCCACCCACTACGCCGCCATGGAGCGGGACCAGGGCTTCTGGCCTGCCACCATGTATATCGAGGGTCTGGACCAGTATCGCGGCTGGTTCCAGAGCTCCCTGCTGGTGGCCGTGGGCGCGCTGGGCCGGGGCGCGCCCTTCAAGGAGTGCCTGACCCACGGCTGGACCGTGGACGGCCAGGGCCGCGCCATGCACAAGTCCCTGGGCAACGGCATGGACCCCGCCGAGATCTTCAACAAGTACGGCGCGGACCTGCTGCGCCTGTGGGCTGGCTCCTCCGACTATCATGTGGACGTCCGCTGCTCCGACGACATCTTCAAGCAGCTGAGCCAGAATTATCTGAAGTTCCGCAACACCGCCAAGTTCTGCCTGGACAACCTCACCGGCTTCGATCCGGAGCAGCTGGTGGCCGCCGCCGATATGCAGGAGCTGGACCGCTGGGCCGTCACCCGGCTCAACAGCCTGATCCGCCGGGTGTTCGACAGCTACGACGCCTACGAGTTCCACGCCGTGTCCCACGCCATCAACGACTTCTGCGTGGTGGACCTGAGCTCCTTCTATTTCGACATCATCAAGGACCGCCTGTACTGCGACGGGGAGAACAGCCTCAGCCGCCGCAGCGCCCAAACCGCCCTGTTCCTGATCCTGGACGCCATGACCCGGATGTTCGCGCCGATCCTGGCCTTCACCTGCGAGGAGATCTGGCTGGCTATGCCCCACCGCAGTGCCGACGACAGCCGCAGCGTCCTGTTCAACTGCATGGTGCAGCCCTACGAGGACTACGCCCTGCCGGAGGACGCCATGGACCGCTGGGCCCGCATCGCCGCCGTCCGCAGCGCCGTCAACGGCGCTCTGGAGCAGGCCCGGGCCGACAAGACCATCGGCAAGAGCCTGGAGGCTGAGGTGGACGTCACCGTTCCCGCCGAGGACGCTTTCCTGGCGGAGCTGAACGCCGATACCCTGGCGGACCTGCTGATCGTGTCCCAGGTACGGGTCACCGTGGGCGACGCCCTGTCCGTCACCGTGGCCCCCGCCCAGGGCGTCAAGTGCGCCCGCTGCTGGAAGGTGCTCACCAGCGTGGGCACCGTGGCCGGTCACGACACCCTGTGCCCCCGGTGCGCCGCCGTGGTGAAGGCGCTGCCCGTGGTGGAATAATCGCCCATTTGATCTGACCAACGGGGCGGGGCCGCTGTGCCCCGCCCCGGCTGAAATTTTCGGGCGGATGCGGCATCCGCCTGCGGAGGTAAAACGTGAATGACAAACAGGAAGCAAAATTCCAGGAGCTTACCGGCCGGCCGGTAGGCCATCTGGTGTGCAAAATGGCGGTCCCCACCATCATCAGCATGATGGTCACCGCCTGCTATAACATGGTGGACACCTATTTCGTGGGCCAGCTCCACAGCAACAGCGCCACCGGCGCGGTGGGCGTGGTGTTCTCCCTGATGGCGGTGATCCAGGCGGTGGGCTTCTTCTTCGGCCACGGCTCCGGCAACTATATCTCCCGCCAGCTGGGCCGCCATGAAACCGCCGACGCCGAAAAAATGGCCGCCACCGGCGTGACCCTGGCCTTTCTGGCCGGGTGTGTCATTCTGGCGCTGGGCCAGATTTTCCTGACGCCTCTGGCCCGGCTGCTGGGCTCCACGGACACCATCCTCCCCTACGCCCGCAGCTATCTGCGGATCATCCTGCTGGGAGCCCCGTATATGACGGCGTCCTTCGTGCTGAACAACCAGCTGCGCTTTCAGGGCAGCGCCGCCTACGGCATGGTGGGCATCGCCGCCGGGGCGGTGCTGAACGTGGGGCTGGACCCGCTCTTGATCTTCGGGCTGAACATGGGGGTGGCCGGAGCGGCTCTGGCCACCATCCTCAGCCAGCTGGCCTCCTTCTGCATGCTGCTTCTGGGCTGCGCCCGGGGCGGCAACCTGCGGATCCGGCTGAAAAACGTGTGCTTCCGCCGGGACCTGTTCCTGGAGATCGGCAAGGGCGGTCTGCCCTCCCTGTGCCGCCAGGGGCTGGCCAGCATCGCCACCATCTGCCTCAACCGCAGCGCCGGACTGTACGGCGACGCGGCCATTGCCGCCATGAGCGTGGTAAGCCGGGCCATGATGCTGGCCCAGTCCGCCCTGATCGGCTTCGGCCAGGGATTCCAGCCGGTGTGCGGCTTCAACTATGGCGCGGGGCTGTATCACCGGGTGAAGGAGGGCTTCCGCTTCTGCGTCAAGTGGTCCACGGTGTTCCTGACGGCGGTTTCGGTTCTGGGCCTGGTCCTGGCTCCCCAGATCATCGCCGTGTTCCGCAACGACCCGGAGGTCATCGCCTTCGGAGCCCGGGCCCTGCGCCTGCAGTGCCTGGCCTTCCCGCTGTGCGGCGTCATCGTCATCTCCAGCATGCTGACCCAGACCATCAACAAGGTTTGGCAGGCCTCGGTGCTGGCGGCAGCCCGGCAGGGGCTGTTCTTCATCCCGGCGGTGCTGGCCCTGCCCCATATCTGGGGGGAGCTGGGGGTGCAGCTGGCCCAGCCGGTGTCGGACGTGTGCGCCTTCGCCCTGACGGTGCCCCTGGTGCTGGGGGTCCTGCGGGACATGGACCGCCAGCAGCGCCTGGAAAAAATCCGATAAAAAAGACAGGCAGCGGGCCTCACAGCCTCGCTGTCTGTCTTTTTTCATACTTTACAGGGCGGCAGCGCCGATGATACCGGCATCGTTGCCCAGCCGGGCCGCGGCGATGATGGGGATGGCCCCATCCTTACCGCCGAAGCAGTTTTTCTCCACATACCGGCGCACCGGGGCCAGCAGGCGCTCCCCCTGTCGGCTGATGCCGCCGCCGATGAGGATCACCTCCGGAGCCAGGGCGTTGACGATGTTGGTCACTCCCGCCCCCAGATAGTCGCAGAAGCGGTCCACCACGGCGTTAGCGGTCTCGTCTCCCCGGTCCGCCGCGTCAAACACGGTCTTTCCGGTGATCTCCTCCGCCCCCGCCAGCAGGGACTCCGGATGCTCCGCCGCCGCCTGCCGGGCCTGACGGATCAGGGCCGTGGCGGAGGAATACGCCTCCCAGCAGCCCCGGCGGCCGCAGGTGCAGGGCTCGCCGTCCAGCACCAGCAGGGTGTGGCCCAGCTCGGCCCCGGCCCCCCGCATACCGTCATAAATTTTCCCGCCGATGATGATGCCGCCGCCTACGCCGGTGCCCAGGGTGATGAGCACCACGTTGTCGTGGCCCACCGCCGCCCCGGCCACCTGCTCGGCAAGAGCCGCGCAGTTGGCGTCGTTGCTGAGGCGGCAGGGCACATGGAACCGCTCCTCCAGCATCCGGCACACGGGAACGTGATCCCAGCCCAGGTTATAGGCCCGCTCCACCACGCCCGCGGCGGAGTTGCAGGTACCCGGCGAGCCGATGCCGATGCTGCGGCAGTCGCCGATGGACAGCCCGGCCTTGGCCAGGGCCGCCTCCACGGCGTCGCCCATATCCCCCACCACCTCCGCCGCCGGACGGCGGGCCAGGGTGGGCACGCTGACCCGGGAGACGATGGCGTGGCCGTCGTCCACCGCGCCCACGGCGATGTTGGTGCCGCCCAGATCAATTCCAATGCGAATCATATGATGTTCCTCCCATCCCAGGTGATGTGTTATACCCCGGCCATTTCCTTGGGGGCGGCCTGCTGGGCCGCCGGGACCAGGTCCTTGATGAAGCACCGGCGGCGCTTGTGCTGCTCCAGGGGGAAGCCCTGCCACTGGGTCTGGACCTTCTGGTTCATCTCCAGCATGGGGCCGGTCTCGGCCCAGCGGATGCCCATGTCAAAGGCACCCCGCATCACCTGGCTGATGACCACGGCGTTAACGCCCTTGCTCTGCAGGTCCGGCCGCACGGCGATCAGCAGCAGATCCACGGTGTCGTTCTTCCGGAAGGCCTTCAGCAGATCCACCCATCCGGTGGGGAAGAGCCTGCCCTTGTGCTTGCGCAGGGCCTCGGCGATGCTGGGAGCCGCCACGCCGAAGGCCACCATCTCGTTTTCCTCGTTCATAACGAAGCAGGTGAGCTGTGGGTTGATCAGCGGGGCGAACTTCCCGGCATAGCGCTTGATCTGCGCCTCGGACAGCTCCACCGTGCCATACAGCGGGGAATAGGCCGTGTTCACCAGCTGGAACACCTGCCGCACCAGGCCGGGATAGTCCAGCCGGGTCCGGGCCTTCTTCACATGGAGCTTCTGCCGCTTGAGCACATAGTCGCTGAGCTTTTCCCAGCGCTGGATGACCTTCTCGTCGGTGGGCGCAGTGATGAGCTCCTCGATCCAGTCCACGTCCTTGGCATAGCCCAGGGCCTCCAGATGATCCTTGTAATAGGGGTGGTTATAGTAAGTAAAGAAACAGCTGCGGCGGTCGAAGCCCTCCACCAGCAGGCCCTCCCGGTCCAGGTCCGTGAAGCCCAGGGGGCCGTGGATCTGGGTGCAGCCCAGCTGCCGGGCCCAGTCCTCCACCGTGGCAAACAGCGCCCGGGACACCTGGTAGTCGTCGATGAAGTCCACCTGGGTAAAGCGCAGGCGGTTGGTGTGCCACTTCTCGTTGGCCTTGCGGCTGAGGATGGCGCCGATGCGGCCCACGATCTCTCCGTCCCGCATGGCCAGCCAGCACCGGGCCTGGCAATATTCGAAGGCGGGATTCTTTTTCCTGTCCCAGTCCTCCAGGTCGTCGTCATAGGTGCCCGGGATATACTGGGGCACGTCCTTGTATAATTCCATAGGATATTCCACAAACCGGCGCAGCTGCGCCTTGGTGGTCACCTCAACAATAGATACCATATCTGTCTCCTCCTTTCTTTCGGAGCACCTAACAGTTTACCGCCTTTTGCCGCCGATTGCAACCCGTTTGCCGCCGCCGCCCGGGAATTTCGGAAAAAATCCCGGCAGCGGGATAAAAAAAGTGTTCCATATTGTGAAAAAATTTGCTATAATATCCTTGAACGCCCGCCGGTGAGGGAAAGCCGGCTTATTACGGATAGGAGGAATCATTATGATCAGAATCGGTATCATCGGCTGCGGCAAGATCGCGCAGGTGCGCCATCTGCCGGAATATGCCGCCAACCCCCATGTGGAGCTGGCGGGCTACTACGATTTGAACACCCAGCGGGCCCAGGAGATGGCCGCCCAATACGGCGGCAAGGTCTACGATTCCTATTTTGACCTGCTCAACGACCCCAGCATCGACGCCGTGTCCATCTGCGTGGAGAACCGCAGCCATGCGGAGATCACCACCTACGCCCTGTACGCCGGGAAGCACGTCCTGTGCGAAAAGCCCATGGCCGTGACCCTGGCGGAGTGCGAGTCCATGGTGGCCGCCGCCGAGCGCAACGGCAAGCACCTGATGATCGGCCACAACATGCGCTTCGACCCCGTCCACCGGAAGGCCAAGGAGCTGCTGGACGCGGGCATCATCGGCGACATCATCACCTTCCGGGCTACCATGGGCAACGCCGGCCCGGAGAACTGGTCCATGGAGGCCGGGAGCACCTGGTTCTTCGACAAGAAGAAGGCCGCCATGGGCGCTCTGTCGGACCTGGGCATCCACAAGGTGGACCTGCTGCAATACCTTACCGGTCAGAAGGTCATCGAGACCACCGCCAAGGTCATGACCCTGAACAAGCACACCGCCACCGGCGCGCCCATCACCGTGGACGACAATGCCCTGTGTATCCTGCGCATGAGCGGCGGCGCAGTGGGCACCCTGGCCGCCAGCTGGACGGTGTACGGCCACGAGTGCCAGTCCACCTGCCTGTACGGCACCAAGGGCATCATGCTGATCTATAACAACAACAATCCCGCCGCCCCCATCGAGGTCCGGAACCTGGACGGCACCAGTACCACCTACAACATCCCGCCGGAGACCAATTCCGGCGTCATCGACGAGTTTGTGGACGCCCTGGAGCATGACCGGGAGCCGGAGGTCTCCGGCAAGGAGGCCCTGTCCACCATGCGGGCCATCTTCGGCAGCATCAAGTCCTCCGAGATTGGCCGCACCGTCAGCGTCAACAGCAGCTTCGTCAACCATCTGTAAGCAAAAAACTCCCCTCCGGCTCACACCGGAGGGGAGTTTTTTTGCTTTTCAGAAAAGCCGCCAGCCGAACAGGCACGACGGTGTTGCCATCATCGGCAGACATTTCGTAGGGCCCGCTGCCCTCAGCGGGCCGGAGCGGGGGATTTCTGCATTCTTCGTCAGTCCTGGCTCTCCCTCTGGGAGAGCTGTCGGCGCAGCCGGCTGAGAGGGAAAAGCATCAACCGCCCTTTCGGCAAGCAGAACAGCCCCCGGCGAAAGCCGGGGGCTCAGCTTGTCGAAAAAGCCTCGCAGAGTTTGCCGCCCGCAGGCGGCAAATCAAGTGCAATCCGTTTTTTGCGGCGGCGTGTACGTCGCAAAAAACACTTCTCGGTCTGCAAGTGTGGAATTTGTTCGC
>NZ_JAJEPW010000059.1:0-15866 GCF_020687045.1 Brotocaccenecus cirricatena | reverse complement strand
CGGCAGCCAAAGCTGCCGCCCACAGGCTATTTTTGTGCAGTATCCAGCCCGGCAAGCGCTTCGCACCGTTTGCCGCCCGCAGGCGGCAAATCAAGTGCAATCCGTTTTTTGCGGCGGCGTGTACGTCGCAAAAATAGCCAGCCCCCGGCGGAATCCGCCGGGGGCTGGCTCTATAGGGGGTGGGGCATCTCAGCTCGTGGGATGGAGATCATCCCAGGCTGTTTTTCCGTTTAGCGGGAGTGCTTCTTGCGGGGCAGAACCACAACAGCGGCAGCCAGCAGAGCAGCGGAAGCCATCACCAGGACCCACAGGGCGGTGTTGCTCTCGTCGCCAGTCTTGACAGAGGGCTTGTAGTTGGGATCAGCGGCGCCGCAGACGGTGCACTTGCCATCCTTGTACTGATGGCCGGTGGCCTTGATGACCTCGCCCTTCTTCACAATCTCGCCGCAGATGGTGCAGACTTCGTCGCCGGTGTAGCCGTCCTCGGTGCAGGTGGGCTCCTTAGCACCCACCAGCTTGATCTTGTGACCCAGAGCGGGGATGACCTCGCCCTTCTTCACAATCTCGCCGCAGACGGTGCAGACTTCGTCGCCGGTGTAGCCATCCTCGGTGCAGGTGGGCTCCTTAGCACCCACCAGCTCGATCTTGTGACCCAGAGCGGGGATGACCTCGCCCTTGGTGATGACCTTGCCGCAGGCCTTGCAGACCACGTCGCCGGTGTAGCCATCCTCGGTGCAGGTGGCGGCCTTGGCGTTCACGGTCTCGGTCTCGGTGTGCAGGTCAGCAGCCAGAGTCTCGGCGTTGTTCACGGTCTGATCGTTGCGCTCGGTCTCGGTAACGGTGACGTTGATCTTGTCCAGAGCGGTGGGATCATTGACGGTGAAGGTCAGGGTGGCCACGGTGGAACCGGCGGTCACGCCGTTCAGATCCACATAGCCCAGGGTGACCTTGCCGGAAGCATCCTTGTAGGAGCTGTACTGGGTGTTGAAGGCCACGTTGGTCAGGGTCAGGTTGGCGGCATCGTAATCCACGGTGAACAGGCCGTTGGTGGCAGCATCCTTGGCCAGGACGTTGACGGTGACGGTCTTCTCATCGGCGGACACGGTGACGTTGGAGGCGGTGGCAGTCTCGGCGGCCTCACCCATAGGCAGGTTCACCAGGGTAGCCACGGGGGCAGCGGCGTTCAGGGAGCCGTTGGCAGCCTGGGTCTCGGCGCCGTTGTAGCGCTGGACCTGGGCGGGATTCAGCTTGACGGACTCAGCGGTATAGACGGTGCCGTTGTTCATAGCCTCCACCAGAGCATCGGTGGCCTGCTGGTTGTGGTCGATGGTGCCCAGCAGGGTGGCGGGCCACACGCCGTCGCCGAAGTTGCCGATGTCGGCAGCTTCCCACTTACCAGTGTCCTCATTCAGGAGGATGCGGTAGACATGGCTGGCGTCGCCGGTGCAGTTGGCCAGGTACAGAACCAGCTCCTCATTCTCAACGGTGGCATACAGGGAGTCATACATGTCGCCCTCGTCGGTGGGATTGGCGGCATAGCCGATGTCAGCCAGGTTGGATTTCATGATCTTCAGGAAAGCGCTCCAGCTCTCCTCGCCGGTATCAGGATCCACCTCGGGGAAGGCTTCGATGGCCCAGATGTTGCCGACGTCATCCGTCAGCAGGAACATTTCAGCCAGGGTCTCCTCAACATCGTCCTCATCGGCATCCACCATGACGGAGCCAACGGAGGTGATGGAGGTGAAGTAGGAAGCGTCAGCCACGAACAGCAGATAAATCTGGAAGTTAAAGGCAGACAGATCCATGTTGGTGGGAGACTTGGGAGGCAGGAAGTAGGTGTAGTACGCGCTGGCCAGCAGAGGATTGGCCTCGGTGGAGAAGACCATGCTGTACTCCATATCCCACATGGGGATGTCGCCCTCGAAGCCGTTGTAGTCGGCCAGGGTCTTGCCGGTATCCAGGTCCAGTACGTGCAGGTCGAAGCCCTCGCCGTCCTCCACGTAGACTACGCCGTTGCGATAGTCGAAGGTGGTGGAGGAAACGGTCTTCAGGGATTCAAAGGCAACCAGCTTCTTCCAGGTGGTGTCGTGCTCCATATCCCAGGTGTAGAACTGGGCATCGCCGTTGGTATCCATCAGTGCGCCCACCAGGGTGGTGTCCACGGTCTGGACGGTGACAACGCAGGAGGCGGTGGCGGTGGGATCCTTGATGGAGGCCGCCGTGATGGTGGCAGTACCCTTGTTGACGCCGGTGACGATGCCGCGCTCGTTGACGGTGGCGACAGTCTCATCGGAGGACTTCCAGGTCACGCCATCGGGCTTCACGCCGAAGGGGCTGACCTCAGCGTTCAGGGCAGTGGTGCCGCCCTTGTACATCTTGATGGACTGCTTATCCAGAGTCACGGACACGGGGCCGCTGAGCTCTTCCTTGTTGAGGTTGATCTTGTAGGTGGCGGTGTTGTCGGCGTAGTCGGCGACCTGAACCAGCAGGTGGTCAACGCCCTCGGCCTTGCTCAGATTCAGGGAGATATCCGTGGCAGCGCCCTCGGCAGCACCCTCGGGGGAGCCGACGGTGCGGTCCAGAATGGACATCTCGTCATAGTCGATCAGGAAGGCGGCCGCCACATAGCGGTTGTCCTGAGCGGTCAGGACCAGGCTACGGGTGCCGGTCTCAACGTCTTCCTTGAAGTACACGTTGGACAGGACAGGCTCGGTCCGGTCGATGAAAGCGGTGTAGGTCTGGCTGGCGCCATCGCCCAGGGCATCCCAATCGGTGGTGGCATTGCCCTCGGCATCGTAGGTCACATAGTACTCGGGAGCCTCGGTGACCTTGACGGTGATCTTCTCACCCTCAGCAGCCTTGGTGGGGGCATTGTTGATACCGATGTAGCCCTGAGCATTGCGCCAGCTGCCGCCGTTGCTGTAGTAGTAAGCGCCAGCGGTGGGAGAACCGGACGCCTTATCATAGTAGACAGTGCCGTTCTCGCCGGTGATGGTCGCCCGGGCATCCGCAGCGTTGCGGATCAGGGAGAAGGTAGCACGGGCAAAGACGGTGGTATCCGGGTTGATGGCGGCGCGGTTGGGATCATAGGTCTCATCCACGTAAGGATTGCCGCCGAAGTAGTACATGCCGGAATCGCCAGCGTACTGGACGGTCAGGGCCTGATACTTGGTGGCGTTCTTGTTGTAGGCGTACATGTAGGGCACACGGGACTCGGTCTTGGCCTCATGATACTCCAGATAGCTGCCGATATCAAACATGGAGGGATCGGTCCAGTTGCCGTAGTAGCCCAGGACGGGGATGGAGTGGCTGTCGCCCTTGACACCCTCGGCGGAGGCAACCTCGTCGGCGTACACATAACCCTCGACATAGGTGCCGGTGTTGTCGCTGGCCTTGTCATACTTGTCCAGGCCCAGGACCTTGGCATTGACTTCCACATGGATGCTGCCGTTTGCGGGGATCTCCACGGTGCTCTTGTTCAGCTGCTGGAAGAACAGGTAAGCATCGTAGGTGTCGATGCTGCCGTCGTTGTCGAAGTCGGCGTTGTCCTTATTGGAGATGGAATCCAGGACGCCGGTGACATAGTCCAGGAGCGCCTGGCCGTCGGCCTTGGTGACCTTGCCGTCGCCGTTGAAGTCGCAGTTGGCAAGACCCTCGGGAGCGGTCATCTCCACCATCTGGCCGTCCACGGTCCAGGTGACGTTGGAGGACAGCAAAGCGGTGTAGGTATGCTCGAAGTTCACCTCGGAGCCGTCCTCGAACTGATTGGTGAGGACATTCTGGGTGAAGAAATCGGCGCTGAGGTTGAAGGAAGTCGCAGCATCCTTCAGGTTGTAGATGGTGAAGCCGAAGTTATACTCACCGGTGCGGGCGGGATCGTCGCCCAGCTCCACCTTGACCTTACCGTCGGCAGCGCCGGCGTTGGCGTTCTTATCCATCTTGATGTAGGTGCCGGCGGAAACGGCAGCGCCCACATTGGCAAGGCCGGCGCCCTGCTGCATAACGGAATAGTAGCCATACTTGCCCTCGCCGTAATCCTGATACATGGGGACAGCGGTGGACATCAGCAGGGACTGAGCCAGAGCGCGGGCGGTGAGGCCGGTCTTCTCCGTCAGCTTGTTGGCGCGGATGTACTGGGCCACCACAGCGGCCATACCGGCAACCTGGGGAGAGGCCATGGAGGTACCGGACATATTCTGGTAGCCGCCGCCATTCTGCAGGGAGTAGATATTGCCGCCAGGAGCGGTGATCTCGGGCTTCAGCTCCAGGGAGCCGGGAATGCCCCAGGAGGAGAAGTCGCTCATGGTGTAATAATCAGCGGTCTGAACGTTCACGCCGGGCTTGGCGCCCACGGTGAGCTTGCCCACATAGTAGGTCACGCCGTTGGCTTCCTTCTTCTCGGCATTGGCCTTGATGATCTGGCCGTCAGACATCAGCAGGGAGACGTAAGGAGCGGTGCCGGTGTAGCCGTCGGTGGACATATTGATGGTGCCCGCCGCGTTGTTGACCACGATGGTGCCGATGGCACCGGCGGCAACGGCGTTGTTGCCCTTGGCGGTGAAGTTGATTTCACCGCGGTTGCACATGGCAATGGCGCCCTTGAGCTCATCGCCCGCAGCGGCGAAGTCCTCGGGATTGCCGACGGCATCCACATAGACGAAGCGCTGCTCACCGGCCAGAGCGGTCATGGGCTGGATGGGAGCCTCGGAGGTGTCGTTGTAGAACATCTTGGTGCCGGCGAACTCAATATAGTTGCCGGTGGAGCCCACGTTATCCACGGAGGCAATGCCCAGAGAGTTGGTGTAGGAGCCGGGGCTGCCGTTGGTGGCCCAGCTGACGCTCTCGGCGTAGGGATAGGCATAGGGGGTGTTCTCGAACCAGTGGCCGGAGTTACCGGCGGACATGGCAACCACCATACCGCTGTTGACAACGGCCTCCAGGATGGCCTGGTACTTGGCGTCAGACTGGCGGGAATAGCCGGGGTTGCCGCTGCCCAGAGACAGGTTGGCGGAATCGCAGCCCAGGATCATGGCATCCTCGATGGCGGCCATGTAGTCGGAGTCGTAAGCGCCGCCGCCCTTACCGAAGACCTTCATGGTGTACACCTGGGCATCAGGGGCAACACCCTGGGTCAGAGCGGTATCCAGAGCGGGAGCGAAGGTACCGTCGGCCTGCTGGATATAGCGGTTGCCGGCGGCAATACCGGTGACGTGGGAGCCATGGTCACCCTGCTTGTCGTTGTCGTGGGTGACATCCAGATCGGCGTCAATGTAGTTGAAGCCGAAGGGGATCTTGGCGCTGACATACAGGTCGGAGGCCTTCAGGTCGCCGTTCTTCTTGAGGGCGTTGAGCTTCTCCAGCTTGTCAGCGTAATCCGCAGCGGTGACGGGGGTGATGCCCAGGCCCTTGACAGCGTAGCTGTAGGCAGCGCCGTTGAGGGAGGGGTGATCGGTGTCAGCGCCGGTATCGATGATGGCCACCTTGGAGCCTGCGCCGGTGTAACCGTCAGCCCAGGCAACGCTGGAGCCGATCATGGAGGAGGAGGTAGCCATGTTGGGGTCGGTGGTCTCCGACTCCTTGACCACGCAAGGCTCATACTGCGTCTCGATCAGGACGGAATCAACACCCTTGATCTTCTCGATCTTCTCGATCTGGCCATACTGAACGTTGGCGGAGATGATGTTGGTGGCCAGGGTCAGATTCCAAACCACATCCAGAGACTGGCCGTCCAGGGCCTTCTTGGAGATGGTCTTGGCCATCTTATCCTGCTTGGATTCCAGCTTGTCGCGATACTTCATCGCCTTTTTGCTGCCAGAGGCGATGTCGGACGCGGAAAAGCCCTTGTCCAAGGTGGAGGGGTCGCTCAGCACGATGGAGACGCGGACCACGTCCGTGTCGGCATACTGCTGCTGGGCTTCTTCCTCAACAGCCGCGTTTTCCTTGATGGGCAACTTGATGTTGTCCACCTTTTCCCAGGTGATACCGTTGTTCTCGCCCTTGGTCGCAACGGAGCTGCTGCTCATGGCCCAGGTGGGGGTCACGAGACTCAGCGTCATCACGAGAGCGAGAAGCACTGCCATCGCCCGTTTGAGGGTATGCGCGTGTTTCATATGCGTACTCTCTCTTTCTCCGGTTTATACCGGTAAAGTTGGATACCGGATCGGTGCGGGCCGCCGTGATGCCCTATCAGCCGGCCTGTCCGATACAGCTATGGTTACTATACCATGTTTCCTTGTCCAGTGCAATGAAAAAGTCGTGTAATTTGCCACAAAATTTATAGAAATTTCGACAAATACAAAAATCAGCACTTTGTTCGCGCTATAACGACACTTTGTGAGTTTTTACACAAATCAGGATTTATGTATAAACCAAGTTGGTCATTTTAACACATCAGTGTATTAAGCGTTACCGTACTAAATCGTTAAAAACAGCGCAGTTCATCGTTCATGTTGCTTTTGCGTCACCATTCATCGTTCAATTCGACACAGTGTCTATTATTGTCGGCAGAATTTTGCGCAGTAATAATTTATTTGCATGTTTTAGCGAGTCCGGATTGTGAACAATTTTTGTACAAAATGCCGGAGACCCGGAGGCCGTTTCCGGTCTCCGGGTCTCGCGGGTCACTCTGTCTCCGGATCAGAGACAGGCGTCATATTCAGCGGGTGTGCTTCTTGCGGGGCAGGACCACCACAGCGGCAGCCAGCAGAGCGGAGACGGTCAGCAGCATGACCCACAGGGTGGTGTTGCTGTCGTCGCCGGTCTTGACGGCGGGCTTGTAGTTGGGGTCGGTCTCGCCGCAGTCGGTGCACTTGCCATCCTTATAATGGTGGCCGGTGGCGGGGATAACCTCGCCCTTCTTCACGGTCTCGTTGCACACGGTGCAGACCTCATCGCCAGTGTAGCCGTCCTGGGTGCAGGTGGCCGCCTTAGCGCCCACCAGTTCGGTGTCGTGGCCGGTGGCGGGGATGACCTCGCCCTTCTTCACGGTCTCGCCGCAGACGGTGCAGACCTGGTCGCCGGTGTAGCCATCTTCCGTGCAGGTGGCGGCTTTAGCGCCCACCAGCTGGGTCTTGTGGCCGGTGGCGGGGATAACCTCGCCCTTCTTCACGGTCTCGCCGCACACGGTGCAGACCTCATCGCCGGTGTAGCCGTCCTCGGTGCAGGTGGCAGCCTTAGCGCCCACCAGCTGGGTCTTGTGGCCGGTGGCGGGGATGACCTCGCCCTTCTTCACGGTCTCGCCGCAGACGGTGCAGACCTGGTCGCCGGTGTAGCCGTCTTCCGTGCAGGTGGCGGCCTTAGCGCCCACCAGTTCGGTCTTGTGGCCGGTGGCGGGGATAACCTCGCCCTTCTTCACGACCTCCTGGCACACGGTGCAGACCTCATCGCCAGTGTAGCCGTCCTGGGTGCAGGTGGCCGCCTTAGCGCCCACCAGTTCGGTCTTGTGGCCGGTGGCGGGGATGACTTCGCCCTTGGTGATGACTTCGCCGCAGATCTTGCAGACCTCATCGCCGGTGTAGCCGTCCTCGGTGCAGGTGGCGGGCTTGGCGTTCTTCAGCTCGGGGTTGTGGCCCACCTTCTCCAGAGCGGCCAGCAGGGTGGCGTAGTTATACACCAGCTCCTTCTGGGCGTCGGTGAGGGCGTTGTACTCGGCCAGCAGCTGGCGCAGGTAAGCCTCGTCCTCCTTGGTCAGATTCTCGATGGGCTTGAGGGCCTCGATCTTCTTGATCAGCTCCAGCACCGCCATTTCATCGGCGTTGTTGGGGTCGGCATCAATATACAGATAACCGATGGCTGCGGGGCCGGTCTCGCCGGTGAGGCTGTAAGCCGTGACCCGGTAAGCATAGCTGCGGCCGAAGGGCAGCGTGGTGGTATCGGTATAGGTGCACTCAGTGAGGCCCTCAGCCAGGGTCTCGAAGCCCTCGAAGGTCCAGGTATCCTGGGTATCATCCTGGAAGTGGGCAGCCACGCTGCGCTCCACCTTATAGACGATATCCTCGGCGTTGGACTGCTTGGCAGCGGTCCAGGTCAGCAGGGCGTTGCGGACGCCGGTCTCCGTGACGGTCAGGTCCGTGGGCGTGAAGTAGCTCTCGTCCATGATGTTGACGCTGCCCTTTTCGGTGTTGAAGTACTTGTCCCAGACATAGGCGGTGTAGCCCACAGCGCCCTGGGGATAGTACAGGTTCAGGCCCCAGTCGTTGTACACGAAGCCGCCGGTAGTGGTGGTGCCCCACAGGCCCACGAAGTTGGCGTACAGGGCCACGTTGGCATAGGCTCCGGTCAGGGAAACGGTGGTCTCCAGCAGAGGAGCGGTCATGCCGTTGAAGTAGTAATCCTTCAGGTTCTCGCAGCCGAAGAAGGCCTTGGTGCCGATGCGCTCCAGGGTGGTGGGATAGCTGACGCTCTTGAGGAACAGGTTGCCGGCAAAGGCGTTGCCGCCCACGCGGATGGTGCCCTCGGGGATGCGGTAGCTCTCGGCGGTGCGGCCCTCGGGATAGTAGCGGAGGTTCGCGCCGTTCTTATCGAACAGGACGCCGTCCACGCTCTTGAAGTACAGGGAGCCGTCGGCCACATAAATGTTCTGCAGGCTGGTGCAGTCGTTGAAGGCCACGGAGGTGTCAGTGACGCCGCAATCCTGGATGGAGGCGGGCAGAGTCAGCTCCGTCAGAGCTTCGCAGCCCACGAAGCCCCGGCTGGGGACGGCGGTCATGCTCTTGGACAGGGTGACATTCTTCAGATTGTCGTTGTAAGCCAGTGCGCTGCCGCCCATCTCGGTGACGGTGTCGGGAATGACAATGGTCTCCAGGCCGGTCTTGGAAATGGCGTTGGCGCCGATGCTGGTCAGGCCGTAGGGCAGACGCAGGCTGGTCAGATTGGGACAATTGTAGAAGGCGAAGGTGCCGACGGTCAGGCCGTTGGCGGAATCCTCGAAGTAGATCTCCTCGATCTTGGAGCTGGAGAAGGCGTAGCTGCCCACCTTGGTGACGCTGGCGGGAACGATGACCTTCTTCAGACTGGTGTTGTTCTGGAACATCTTATCGGGGATCTCCGTCATGGTGGAGGGCAGGGTGAACTCGGTGGTCTCGTTGCCCTGGGGCCAGATGTAGATATCGCCGGTATCCTTCAGCATGACAACGCCGTTGGAGGACGCATACACGGGGTTGTTGGCGTCCACCACGATGTTCTTCAGGCCGCTGGCCAGATAGAAGGCATCCTTGGCCAGGCTGGTGACGGAGGCGGGGATATTGACCTCGGTGACATAGGCGGTCTTGTTGTAGTTCAGATAAGCAAACGCCTTGCTATCAATGGATTGCAGGGTGCCGGGGAAGGCCAGCGTCCGGGCCTCATAGGGCTGATAGAAGGCGCTGTTGCCGATGGACTCCAGCTGGGTGCCGGAGAAGTCCAGATTCTGGAGCTTCCGGGCATAGTAGAAGGCCTGCCTGCCGATGGTCTTCAGCTGAGAGGGCCAGTTGATGGTCTCCAGCAGGGAGCAGGAGTAAAAGGCGCGCTCACCGATGGAGGTGACGTTGTCGCTGAGCTTCACGGTCTTGACGGCCTTGGCGTTGTAGAACGCGCGGTCGGGGATGACGGTGAGGCTGCCGCAGTCGATGGAAGCGGCGGCGTTGCAGTCATAGAACGCGGAGCCGCCCAGGGAGGTGACGGACTGGGGAATGGTGATGGCCTTCAGAGCCTTCCAGCCGTAGAAAGCGTTGGAGCCGATGGAGGTCAGGCCCTCCTTCAGGGACAGGGCGGTGGCCTTGGCGCAGCCGCGGAAGGCGTAATCGCCCACGGTCTCCACGGTGGCGGGCAGGTCCACAGCCGTCAGGGCGGAGCAGTTGCTGAAGGCGTAGGCGGGAACAGCGGTCAGGCTCTGGCCGAAGGTCACGGTTTTCAGGCCGGAGCAGCCGTCGAAGGCGTGCTCACCCAGGGTGGTGAAGCCATCGGGCAGGGCGATGGACGTCAGCTTGGTGCAGCCCTGGAAGGCGGCGGTGCCGATCTTCTTGAGGCTGGCGGGCAGAGTGACGGACGTGATGGTGGTGTTCTTATAGAACAGGTAGTCGCTGATGGTCTCCACGCCGTCAGGCACGGTGTAGGAGGTGCCCTTGAAGTCCTGGGGCAGGCTCACCAGAACCTTGCCGCCGCCGGCCAGCAGGGTGCCGTCCTCGGTCCGGACGATGCTGGCGCCGTCCTCGATGACATAGCCCTCAAAGGCGGGGCAGCTGACAAACGGGGTCAGACCGAAGGACAGGGTCTCGGCCTTGTAGGAGGCAGGGAAGGTCAGGGTCTTGAGATTGGTGCAGCCCTGGAAGGCCCTCTCGCCGATGAGGGTGACGTTGTCGGGAACGATGAAGTTCACCAGCGCGGTGCAGCCCTGGAACATCTGCTTACCGGTGGTGGTCAGCTTGGGGGCCACGAAGGTGGTCAGGTTCAGGCTGTTGTAGAACGCGGAGTCAAGGCCGGTGGGATCGCCCAGCACGGTGATCTCGGTGAGGCTGCTGCGGGCGAAGGCGTTGGCGCCGATGAAGGTCAGGCTCTCGGGGATCACCATCTCCTCCAGGGCGGCGCAGCCGGCGAAGCAGCTGGTGCCAACGGAGGTGACGTTGGACAGGTCGGGCAGGTGCTTCAGGCTCTTGCAGGTGAAGAACGCCGTCTTGGGCAGCTCGGTCAGGTTCTTGGACAGAGTCACGGAGGTTACAGCCGTGCAGTTGGCGAACTGGTCGCCGTTTGCGTCCATAGAGGTGACGGTGTCGGGAATGGTGATGCTGGTCAGGGCGTAGGCATTATAGAAAATACCGGCGCTGAGGCTGGTGACGCCCTCGGGGATCACCAGGTCGCCCTCCAGGGCCTCGCAGAAGTAGAACGCCTTGACGCCCATGGAGGTCAGGCCCTTGGGCAGGACGCCGTCGTCGGTGTGGCCCAGGGTCTTTAGGTTCTTGCAGTAGTAGAACGCGCCCTCGTTGATGACCTTCATGGTCTCAGGCAGGCTGACGCTCTGCAGGTTGTCGCAGTCGTAGAAGGCCCGATAGCCGATCTCCTCCAGGGAGTCAGGGCAGATGACGTTGAGAATGTAGTCGTTGTTCTTGAAGGCGTTCTCCCCGATGACCCGGACGCCGTCGGGAATGGTGACGGTGCTCTCGGTGCCGCTGTAGCTGACCAGGGTGTCGCCCACGATGTTGAAGCTGCCGGAGCCGGTGGCCTCGGTGACGGTGACGGCCAGGTCATAGGAGGCAGTGCCGTTCTTGGCCTTGGCGGTAACGGTGGCCGTGCCGGGCTTCAGAGCGGTGAGCTTGGCATACTGGGTCAGCTCATCGCCCTCGCCGTTGGGCTCAACAGTGACCACGGACTCGTCGGAGGAGGTCCACTCCAGGTTCAGGTCGGTGGCATAGAAGGGCGCGTAGCCATACAGCCGGACATTGGTATAGGTGGTGCCGGCCAGCATGGTCACGGAGGAGGTGTTCAGCAGGAACTCGCTCATAGGCACGTCCGCGCCCACCTCGTCGGTGACGGTGACCTGGCACTGGGCCTTCACGTCGGTCCAGACGGAGGACTTGACGGTGATGGTGGCGGTGCCGGGAGCCTTGGCGGCCACGATGCCGTTCTTCACCTCGGCCACGCTGGAATCGGAGGAGCTCCAAACCAGGTTCTGGTCGGTGGCATCGTCGGGAGTCACAGTGGCGTTCAGCTGGACATAGCCCTTCTGGGGCAGGGTCACAGCGGTCTGATCCAGAGTGATCTTGGTGACGGCGTTTTCAGGCAGGGTCACGCGATAGGCACACTGGTTCATGGCGTAGTCGTAGGCCACCACATAGAAGGTGCCCTGCAGGAGCTTCTGATAGAAGTCCGTAACGTCGAAGGTGTAGGTATACTCCTCGTAAGCCCGGGGAGAGGTGCCGTCGGCCTTCAGGGCGGGGATGATGCCGTCATAGTAGTTGGAGCCGATGCTCATTTCCTTCTTGCCGTTGTTGACGTTGGTCTTCCACTGGGTGGAGTACAGGGTGGCGCCGGCCAGGCAGAAGTTATCGGCCAGGGTCACGTCCAGGTACTTCCGGCCGTCGTCGCCGGTGCGGAACTGCAGGTTCTCGCGGTCGACGATATAGGGCATTTCACCGTCGGAGGTAAAGTTGAAGGAATAAGTGTTCTTCAGGTTGTCCTGCACGTCGAAGCCGTCCACATAGGCGGCGGCGGTGTAGGTCATGCGGGTGTTGTTGGGGATCAGGTGGATGCCGGTCAGCGGGGGGAAGATCTCGCCCACATAGCCGGGCCGCACAGCGGCGGAGCTGGAGTTGTACATGGCCTTGCGGACATTGAGGCCGTCGCTGTTGAGGTACACCTCACCGGTGTCGCTGTCGGTGATGGTGACGTTGGTGGTCTTGGCCGCCCGCAGCAGACCGGCCTGCAGGTAATACAGGTTGCTGACGCCGTTGCCGCCGCCCAGGTCCACGCAGATCTTATCGGCGGAGGTGGAGGGGGTGTCGTAGCCCTCGGGAACCACGAAGGGATACATGCCCAGCTTCACCACGTACATCATGGCGTAAACACCGGCCACGTTGGTGGCGTACATCTTCTCGTCCAGGCCGTTGTAGATATCGGCGTCCTCGAAGATGGGGGCCTTGGTCCAGTCGCCGTAGAAGCCCAGGAAGGGCACGGACAGCGCAGGATCGTCGTTGTTGGTCAGCTCCACGAAGCCCTCCACATAGATGCCGTTGGGGAACTTGGCCAGGTACGCCCGATCCGCGTCAGACAGGCGGACGGTGACGGTGACGGTGGCCTCGCCGTTAGCGGGCACGGTGACGGTGGAGCCGCTGAGGGCGCCGCCGGAGACCTTGATGGCGCTGGTGTCGGCGGAGAGGACATAGCCCTTCTGGGCGATGTACAGGCCGTCGGAGGTGGTGCTCTCGGTCTGGACGGTGGTATTGACGTCATAGGACAGGGCGGAGCCGGTGAGGTTCTTCACCACAAAGCTCAGCTTGTACACGCCCAGCTGGTCGGCGTCGTCGCCCAGCTCGATCTTAGTCTTGTCCTGACCCCGGACATACAGGTAGGCGGGGGTGGTGACGGCCTCGGCCAGGTTCACCATACCGGAGCCCTGCTTGCGGGGAGAGTAAGCCACGCCGTTTTCATCATACAGAATGTCGGCGGTGCTCATCAGCAGGCGGTTCACCAGCAGCTGCTTGTCGGTATCGGAGGCGCCGGGCATCAGGGTGTTGACATACTGCAAAGCAGCAGCGGACACACCCGCCAGATACGGAGACGCCATGGAGGTACCGCTCATGTAGCCGTACTGGGCGAAGGGCAGAGAGGAATAGATGCTGCCGCCGGGGGCGGTGATCTCCGGCTTCAGGGACAGAGACGGCAGGGGGCCCCAGGAGGAGAAGTCGCTCATGGCCACGGAGCCCTTTTCGGTCTTGGAGACGGTGAGGGTCTTTTCCTGGGCGGCTTCCATCATCTGGCCGTTGGCCAGGCTGATGCACACGGTGGGGATCTTGTAGTTATCCACGGCCATGTTCAGCAGATAGCCGTCGCGGTTGTTATAGATGATGCAGCCCGCAGCACCGGCAGAGGCGGCATTGAGCTGCTTCTGCTCGAAGGACAGGCCGCCGCGCATGACCACGGCGATCTTGCCGGTGACGTCCAGGCCCTGGTAATCGGCGGTGTCGCCGGTGTTGGGCACCATGACGTACTCATAGGTCCTGGAGCTGTCATTGCCCAGCAGCAGGGCGGTGAAGTCGTGGCCGGACACGTCCTGATAGGGGACGCGGCCCTGGGCGGTGACAAAGGCCGCCGTCTCGTTGGCGTTGACGGAGGCAACGGACAGCGCCGCGTCATAGGAGGACGAGGAGCTGATGATGCCGGTGTCGGGGTCGGACACGGAGGTGAAGTCACCCTTTGCGCCGCCCTGGGAGGAGGAGTAGGAGTTACCGGCGGAGCAGTTCAGCAGGATACCGGCGGACTTGACCAGGTCGTAATACTTGGTGGTCAGGTCGCCCTCGGCCTCCCGGCCGAAGCCGCCGTTGGAGCCGAGAGACATGTTGATCACGTCCACGTCCAGCAGCAGGGCGTCGTTCAGGGCCGCCAGGATGGTATCCGTGGAGGCGCCGTTGGTGGAGTCGGAGAATACCTTGAAGATGGCCAGCTGGGCCTCGGGAGACTGACCGGCGAAGGTGACGCTGCCGTCGGCGTCCACGGTCTTGCCGGCGGTGATACCGGCCACGTGGGTGCCGTGGTCATTGCCGTACTTCTCCACGGCGTCGGCGGAGGGGATCACGTCGGCGTCCGCGTCGGCATAGTCGAAGGCGAAGGGCACCTTGCCGCTCTTATACAGGTCGTCCTCGGTCAGCAGCACCAGGGAGCTGGAGCTGTGCTTCTGGGCATACCACAGAGCGGCATAGCTGTAGGCGGTGATGTTGGTCTTGCCGTCCTCCCCCTGGCTGATCTGATAGAGCAGCTTGGACAGGCTGGACTTCTGCAGCTTCTGCACGGCAGGAGCGTTGGCAAAGGCCTCGTGGTTCACATCCAGGCCGGTGTCCAGGATGCCGATGAGCATCCCCTCGCCCTGATACTGGGTGTTGTTGGAGTAGGCCGCCACTTCCGCGGCGGTCAGGGCCTGGCCCAGAGTGGCGGAGCCCATGGAATCGGTGTAGTAGGTCTGGCACAGCACCACGTCCTCTACGCCGTCAATATTCTTGATGTCATGGATCTTGCCGTAAGGCACCTGGGCGGCAAAGCCGCTGACCACGGAGGTGTAGCTGAAGGTGAAGGAGCTGGGAATGCCCTTGCTTTCCATGGTGTTCATCACGGAGAGCTGCAGGTTGGCGATGTCCTTCAGCTGGGCCTTGGCTGCATCCGTCTGCTGGAAGTCCAGCATGGACATACTGGCATTGGTGCGGTTGCGGACATCCAGCAGGCTGTCTGCATCCAGCTGCACAATGACCTTGACCATTTCGTCGTCTGCCGGGATCTCGGACCTGGACACCTTGCCGGAGTCCATGTTCTCCTCGAAGATCGCCAGACGGTCGCTGTCTGTGAGCTCATTGGTCACATCGATGGCCGTCAGCCCGGTCTCGGGGTCAGACGGCGTCAGTTCCGCCGCCATGGCGCTGACCGGCAGGACGCTGATGAGCATCATCAGCACCAATACCAGAGCAAGCAGCCGCTGCGGCATTCTCGTCTTTTTCATCGATCGACTTCCTTCCTGTTTTTTTCGTTCCGCTCCCCTGCTGTGTTGAGGCGCTTTCCGATTGCATAATTATACCTCCTTTCTCCTGCAAAAGCAAGGAATTTCTTCCAAAAACAAGGATTTTCAGGAAACGTTTCCGGTGTTTCCGCCGGGTGGACGGCCGGTCGGCGCTTTTTTCCGATGCTTCGGTATCACATCACCGTGATAAACGACCCATTGTTTTTTGTACTTATCTCACGAACAGTTTCCTGGCTCTGCGTCCGTGTTGGACAAATCCGCCAAAATGTCAGCCGCCCTTTTTCCGCCCCGCTGATTCCGTCCGCAACACACGCACATTTGTGTTTGTTCGTGCCGGGTGGACGGCATAGGAAGTTATTGGAAATATCTTCCATGAATATTCTGTATATATTTCAGTATTCTTCCAATATTTCCACTTTACAGGGCCGTTTTGATCAAATGCTTCGGCGCGCCGTATCCACAAAAGAGCGCAAAAAGCCGCCGCTCCCGCGGGATCGGCGGCAGAGTCTGTCAAAAAAGCCTCGCAGAGTTTGCCGCCCGCAGGCGGCAAATAAAGTGCAATCCGTTTTTTGCGGCGGCGTGTACGTCGCAAAAAACACTTCTCGGTCTGCAAGTGTGGAATTTGTTCGCTTTCAGCGAACAAATTATGCGCGCGGCAGACTGCAAGCCTTTT
>NZ_JAJEPW010000058.1:0-15994 GCF_020687045.1 Brotocaccenecus cirricatena | reverse complement strand
GCGTGTACCTGGCAAAAAATACTTCTCAGTCTGCAAGTGTGGAATTTGTTCGCTTTCAGCGAACAAATTATGCGCGCGGCAGACTGCAAGCCTTTTATTAAAAAAGGGCTTCGCCCTTTTTTGATAATTCTGTATTATATACTTTTTTCCCGGAAAAAACAACCTGGCAAAAATTTGCGTTTACCCCCTATGCAAAACCAGAAAAATAAGGTAAAATACAACCAAGTATGAATAGGGAGGATTCAGTCAATGGACGAACCGAAGTACAAACGGGTGCTGCTGAAGATCAGCGGCGAGGCTCTGGCCGGCGACAAGCACTTCGGCCTGGATTTCCAGGTCATGGGCCGGGTGGCCGACGTCATCAAGGAGTGCGTGGCCATGGGCATCCAGGTGGGCGTGGTCATCGGCGGCGGCAACTTCTGGCGGGGCGTGAAAAACGGCGAGGGCCACATTGAGCGCACCCGTGCCGACCACATGGGCATGCTGGCCACCGCCATGAACTGCATGGCCATGGCTGACGTGCTGGAGCAGAAGGGCGTGGACGTCCGGGTCCAGACGGCGCTGGAGATCAAAGAGGTGGCGGAGCCTTACATCCGGGCCCGTGCCGTGCGCCATCTGGAAAAGGGCCGCGTGGTGATCTTCGGCTGCGGCGTGGGCTGCCCCTTCTTCTCCACGGATACCGCCGCCGTGCTCCGGGCCGCCGAGATCGGGGCTGACGTGATCCTGCTGGCCAAGAACATCGACGGGGTGTACGACTGCGACCCCGCCAAGAACGCCAACGCCGTGAAGTTCGACGCCATCACCTATGACGAGGTGCTCAAGCGGCGCCTGGCCGTCATGGACTCCACCGCCACCAGCCTGTCCATGGACAACCACATTCCCGTGCTGGTGTTCGCCCTGAAGGACCCCTACAACATCGTCCGCGCCCTGCGCGGCGAAAAAATCGGAACAATTGTGAAGGAGGCATAACCCATGCTGAAAGACGAGTACAAGGTTTACGAGGAAAAAATGAAAAAGAGCATCGAATCCGTTGCCAACGACTTTGCCGCCGTGCGTGCAGGCCGTGCCAACGCCTCCGTGCTCAACCGCATCCATGTGGACTATTACGGCACCCCCACCCCCATCCAGCAGATCGCGTCCGTTGGCTCTCCCGATCCCCGCACCCTGGTGATCACCCCCTGGGACGCTTCTGCCCTGAAGGCCATCGAAAAGGCCATTCTGGAGTCTGACCTGGGCATCAATCCCCAGAACGACGGCAAGGCCATCCGCCTGAGCTTCCCCCAGCTGACCGAGGAGCGCCGCAAGGACCTGGTCAAGCAGATCCGCAAGTATACCGAGGGCGGCAAGGTGGCCGTGCGCAACATCCGCCGCGACGCCATGGAGAATTTCAAGAAGCAGCAGAAGGCCTCCGAGATCACCGAGGACGAGCTGAAGATGGCGGAAAAGGACCTGCAGAAGCTGACCGACGACAGCTGCAAGGAACTGGACAAGCTCCTGGAAAACAAGGAAAAGGAGCTCCTGTCCGTCTGATGGGCCTGTTTTCCAAGAAAATTCATCATCACGGGGCGGGGCAGGTGGACAAGAGCCGCCTGCCCCGCCACATCGCTATTATTATGGACGGCAACGGTCGTTGGGCGAAGCAGCGGGGTCTGCCTCGCACTGCCGGACATAAAGTGGGGGCCGAGACCTTCCGCAAAATCGCCACCTACTGCAAGGACCTGGGGGTGGAATACCTGACGGTGTACGCTTTCTCCACGGAAAACTGGAGGCGTCCCGCCGACGAGGTCAGCACCATCATGGCCCTGCTCAAGCAGTATATGCTGGAGGCCATCGACTCCATGGAGCGGGACCAGATCCGCCTGCGCTTTCTGGGGGACCTGTCCGCCATTTCGCCGGAGCTGCAGGCCCTGGTGGACCGCACCAATGAGATCTCCACCCACATTCACGGGTTCCAGGCCAACGTTTGCCTGAACTACGGCGGCCGGGACGAGATTCTCCACGCCGCCCGCCGCTTCGCCCGGGACTGCGCCGACGGTACCGCTGACCCGGACAGCCTCACCGAGGCGGGCTTCTCCGACTATCTCTACTCCGCCGGGATTCCGGACCCGGAGCTCATCATCCGCACCAGCGGCGAGGAGCGCCTGTCGGGCTTCCTGCTGTGGCAGTGCGCCTATTCGGAGTTTTACTTCTGCGACACCCTGTGGCCGGACTTCGACGCCCGGGCCCTGGACAAAGCCATCATCGCCTACCAGAGCCGCGACCGGCGGTTCGGCGGCGTGAAATAGAGAGGATACAGACATGAAACAGAGGATATTGGTGGCTGTGGTGGGCATTCCCGCCCTGCTGGCGGTGCTGTGCATCGCTCCCGCCTGGGCCACGGCCCTGCTGCTGGCGGCCCTGTCCGTCATCGCCGCCCACGAGCTGCTGACGGCGGTGTGCGGCCCGGACAAGGCCCGGCGCTGGACGGTGCTGCCCGCCCTGTGCGGCGTGCTGCTGCTGGGGCGGCAGGTATTTTCCTGGCCGGGCCTGGAGTGGCTGCTGCTGGCGGCGGCTTTGGCCCTGCCCCTTTCCGGGGTGCTGACCTATGGAAAGCCTCAGGCCCTGACCTTTACCGACGTCTGCGCCATGGCCGCGGCGGGCTTCGCCATCCCCTGGGCCTTCTCGGGGCTTTACGGCCTGCGGATGCTGGAGGGGGGGTATCTCCTGGTGCTGACGCCCTTGGTGGCGGCCTTCTGCAGCGATGCCCTGGCCCTGTTCACCGGCATGGCCCTGGGCCGTCATAAGCTGGCCCCCCTGGTCAGCCCCCATAAGACCGTGGAGGGCGCGGCAGGCGGCCTGGTGGGCGGCATGGCCGGCATGGCCATTTTCTGCCTGGTGTACCGGGCCATCACCGGTGTGAACCTGGGCCTGCCCCTGTGCGTGGCCCTGGGCCTGCTGGGGGCGCTGCTGGGGGAGCTGGGGGACCTGAGCTTCTCCGCCGTGAAGCGCCAGTATGGCATCAAGGACTATGGCCGTCTGCTGCCGGGTCACGGCGGCGTGCTGGACCGGTTCGACAGCGTGCTTTTTGCCGCCCCGGTGCTGTGCGCCCTGCTGCGGGCTTTGGCGGCATAAACGGCATAAGGAGAATCGCAACATGACAAAAACCATTTCCCTGCTGGGCTCCACCGGCTCCATCGGCCGCCAGACCCTGCAGGTGGCCCGGGAGCTGGGCCTTTCCGTGGCGGCCCTGACCGCCAACCGCCAGGTGGACCTGCTGGAGCAGCAGGCCCGGGAGTTTCACCCCGCCCTGGCGGTGCTGTACGATCGGGACGCCGCCCGGGAGCTGCGCCTGCGCCTGTCGGACACGGACATCCGGGTGGAGGCGGGGCCGGAGGGCCTGCTGCTGGCGGCTCAGCTGCCCCAGGCCGACACCGTGGTCACCGCCGTTATGGGCAGCGTGGGCCTGGAGCCCACTCTGGCCGCCATCCGCCGGAAAAAGCGCATCGCCCTGGCCAATAAAGAGACCCTGGTCTGCGCCGGGGAGCTGGTCATGGCCGAAGCGGAGCGCTGCGGCGCGGACATCGTCCCCGTGGACTCCGAGCACAGCGCCATTTTCCAGAGCCTCCAGGGCTGCCGGGACCGCAATGAGGTCCGGCGGCTGCTGCTGACCTGCTCCGGCGGCCCCTTCTTCGGCCGCAGCTATCAGCAGCTGGAGTCTGTCACCCCCGCCGATGCATTGAAACACCCCAACTGGAGCATGGGTGCAAAAATCACCATCGACTCTGCTACCCTGATGAACAAGGGCCTGGAGGTCATCGAGGCCATGCGGCTGTACCGGCTGCCGGTGGAGCAGGTGGACGTGGTGATCCACCGCCAGAGCATCGTCCACTCCCTGGTGGAGTACCGGGACGGGGCCATGATCGCCCAGCTGGGCACCCCGGATATGAAGCTGCCCATCCGCTATGCCTTCACCTGGCCCCGTCGGACCCCCAGCCCGGACCGGCCCCTGGACCTGCTGACCTGCGGCGACCTGACCTTCCGGGCCCCGGACATGGACGCCTTCCCCTGCCTGCGCATCGCCCGCCAGTGCGCCAAAGCCGGCGGCACCGCCTGCGCCATTATGAACGGTGCCAACGAGGCGGCGGTGGCCCTGTTCCTGCAGGAGCGCATCGGCTTCAACGACATTCCCCGCCTGGTGGAGTCCGCCCTTTCCCGGGTGGAGGTGAAATATGCCCCGGACCTTCCGGATATACTGGAAGCAGACAGACAGGCGCGAGCCGCTGTACTGCAAACGGTAGGAGACATGGTATGATCTATATTATCGCAGCGATCCTGATTTTCGGCGTCCTCATCGCCGTCCACGAGCTGGGCCACTTTCTGGCGGCCAAGGCCTGCGGCGTGCGGGTCAACGAGTTCGCCATCGGCATGGGCCCCGCCCTGCTGAAAAAAACCAAGGGCGACACCCAGTATTCCCTGCGCCTGCTGCCCATCGGCGGCTTCTGCGCCATGGAGGGCGAGGAGGAGGACTCCAGCGACCCCGCCGCCCTGAATAACCAGGGCTTCTGGCGCAAGCTGCTGATCTTCGCCGCCGGGGCCCTGATGAACTTCCTGGCGGGGCTTATCATCATCCTGGTGCTGTACGCCGGGGTCAAGGCCGTCAACGTCCCGGTGATCCGGGGCTTTGCCGAGGGCTGCCCCCTGGAATCCGCCGCTGGTCTCCAGGAGGGGGACCGCATCCTGTCCATCGACGGGGAGCGCATCTACACCTTCAGCGACGTGTCCCTGCTGCTGGGCCGCAACAAAACCGGGGATTTTGACCTGGTCATCCGCCGGGACGGCCAGAAGCTCCGGCTGGAGAACTTCCACATGGAGCGGGGCGAGTATCTGGACCAGTCCGGCGAAAAGTTCACCGGCTTCGGCCTGTATTTCGGGGCGGAGGAGCTGACCTTCGGCGGGCGCCTGCAATACTGTTGGAACCAGGCGGTGGACTTTGTCCGCCTGGTGCGCCTGAGCCTCCAGATGCTCATCACCGGCGAGGCGGGCTTTTCCGATATGAGCGGCCCCGTGGGCATCGTCTCCACCATCACCACCGTGGGCGAGCAGTCCGAAAGCGCTGCGGCCGCCGCCGCCAACATCGCCTACCTGGCGGCCCTCATCGCCGTGAACCTGGCGGTGATGAACCTGCTGCCCCTGCCCGCCCTGGACGGCGGCAAGATCTTCTTCCTGGTGGTCAACGCCCTGTGTATGCTCACCATCCGCAAACAGATCCCCGCCAAATTTGAAAATTACGTCCACCTGGCCGGCTTCATCCTGCTGATGGGCCTGATGCTGGTCATCACCTTCCAGGACGTGCTGAAGCTGTTCCACTGAATCCCCTTTGCCTCAAAAGGGCGCCGCCCTTTTGAGGCAAATTATGCCATTTATCACACAATTACAGGAGGACAACACCATGAGCAAACAGATCCATGTGGGCGCCGTGGCCGTGGGCGGCGGCGCGCCGGTCAGCATCCAGTCCATGTGCAATACCCCCACCCAGGACGTGGAGCGCACCGTGTCCCAGATCCTCCGTCTGGAGCAGGCCGGGTGCCAGATCATCCGGGTGGCCGTGCCGGATATGGACGCCGCCCGGGCCATCGGCCCCATCCGCCGCCGCATCCACATCCCCCTGGTGGCGGACATCCACTTTGACTATCGCCTGGCCCTGGAATGCGTCCGCCAGGGGGTGGACAAGATCCGCATCAACCCCGGCAACATCGGCTCCGCGGAAAAGGTCCGGGCCGTGGCCGACGCCTGCCGGGACCGGGGCATCCCCATCCGCATCGGCGTCAACGGTGGCTCCCTGGAGCGGGAGCTTCTGCAAAAATACGGCGGCGTCACCGCCCAGGCCCTGGTGGACAGCGCCCTGGGCCACGTCCGCCTGCTGAACGACTGCAATTTTGACGACATCTGCATCTCCGTCAAGTGCTCCCACGTCCCCGTGAACATGGCCGCCTACCGCATGCTTCATGAGCAGACCCACTACCCCCTGCACCTGGGGGTCACCGAGGCTGGCACCCCCCGCCTGGGGGTGCTGAAATCCGCCATCGGCATCGGCGGCCTGCTGTGCCAGGGCATCGGCGACACCATCCGCGTCAGCCTCACGGCGGACCCGGAGGAGGAGGTCCGCGCCGCCCTGGATATCCTGTCTGCCGCCGGTCTGCGGAAAACCGGCCCCGACCTGATCTCCTGCCCCACCTGCGGCCGCACCCGGTACGACATGATCCCCATCGCCCGGGAGGTGGAGCGCCGCCTTCAGGGCTGCACCAAGCCCATCACCGTGGCGGTCATGGGCTGCGTGGTCAACGGCCCCGGCGAGGCCCGGGCCGCCGATGTGGGCATCGCCGGCGGCGACGGCGAGGGCCTGCTGTTCCGCCATGGCGAAATTCTGCGCAAGGTCCCCCAGGACAAGCTGGTGGACGCCCTGATGGACGAGATCGACAAGCTGTAAGGGAGGACCCCGTATGTGCGATAAAATACCGTTTTTCACCTTTTTCGAGAGCTTTGTGCCGCCCCGGGACCTGGGCCTGCTGCTCCACGACGCCTGCGTGGTGGGCGGCAGCATGGACCGGGCGGAGCGCACCATGGAGCTGGAGCTGACGGCCTCCGCCCCGCTGCCGGAGGCCGCCGTCACCGCCCTGCGCCAGCTGCTGATGGACCAGTATCAGCTGCGCCAGCTGCGGCTCCACTTCCGCACCCCCCGGCCCGCGGAGGACAAGTCCGACATCCTCATGGGCCGGGAGATCAAGGGCAAGCCCGTCCCCATCGACGGTCTGAACCCCAAAATGGGCGCCGTGGTGGTGGAGGGCAAGGTCTTTGCCGCCGAGTGCTACGAGACCCGCAAGCCCGGCGTCTGGCGTCTGACCTTCGACATGACGGATTACCGGAATTCCGTCACCGTCACCAAGTACATGGAGGGCAAGGAGGCCCAGTCCATGCAGAACGCCGTATCCCCGGGGATGTGGCTCCGGGTCCAGGGCAATGTGGAGCTGAGCCGCGACGGCAAGGACATTCAGCTGCGCCCCTTCCACATTATGAAGATCCCCCACAAGCCCCGGGAGGACACCGCCCCGGAGAAGCGGGTGGAGCTGCACCTCCACACCAAGATGTCCAACATGGACGCCCTGACGGACACCGCCTCCGTCATCAAGCAGGCCATCGCCTGGGGCCACCCGGCCATCGCCATCACCGACCACGGCGTGGCCCAGTCCTTCCCCGACGCCTGGCACACCGCCAAGGGCAAGATCAAGATCCTCTACGGCGTGGAGGGCTACTTTGTCAATAACTTAGACGACCGCATCGCCGTCCACGGTCCCCAGGACCAGGACTTTTCCGACGAGATCGTCTGCTTCGATATCGAGACCACCGGCCTGAAGGTGGACCGGGAGGCCATCACCGAGATCGGCGCCGTGGTGCTGAAGGACGGCCAGGTCACCGACCGGTTCCAGACCTTCGTGAACCCCGGCCGCCGCCTGACGCCGGAGATCATCGGCCTCACCGGCATCACCGACGCCATGCTGGCGGACGCCCCGTCCCCCAAGGAGGCCCTGACGGCCTTTTTGTCCTTTGTGAACGGCCGCCCCCTGGCGGCCCACAACGCCGAATTTGACATCAGCTTCATCCGGGCCGGCTGCCGCCGGGAGGGCATCCCCTTTGACCCCACCTATGTGGACTCCCTGATCCTGGCCCAGAATCTCCTGCCGGAGCTGCACAAGTTCAAGCTGGACATCGTGGCCGAGTATCTGGACCTGCCCGCCTTCAACCACCACCGGGCCTCCGACGACGCGGCCATGGTGGCCTATATGCTGATCCCGTTTTTCCAGAAGATGGAAAAAGAACTGGGCATCCGCCGCCTCCAGGACATCAACCCCCAGATGCTGAAGCTGCGGCCCCAGGGCAGCAAGTCCAGCCGCTTCCCCAAGCACATCATCATTCTGGCCAAGAACAAAATGGGCCTCAAGCACCTGTACCAGCTGATCTCCGCCTCCAACCTGCAATACTTCAAGCGGGTGCCCATCATCCCCAAAACCGAGCTGATGGCCCATCGAGAGGGGCTTATCATCGGCTCGGCCTGCGAGGCCGGCGAGCTGTTCCAGGCGGTGAAGGACCACAAGGACTGGGCCGAGCTCAAGCGCATCGCCTCCTTCTATGACTATCTGGAGATCCAGCCCATCTGCAACAACCTGTTCATGCTCCGCAACGGCGACGTCCGGTCCGAGGAGGAGCTGCGGGAATTCAACCGCACCATCGTCCGCCTGGGCCGGGAGCTGGGAAAGCCCGTCTGCGCCACCGGCGACGTCCACTTCCAGGAGCCGGAGGACGAGGCCTACCGCCATATTCTCCTTGCCAGCAAGAAGTTCCCCGATGCCGACGCGCCTCTGCCCATCTACTTCAAGACCACCACCGAGATGCTGGAGGAGTTTTCCTATCTGGGCCAGGATCTGGCCCATCAGGTGGTCATCGACAACCCCCGCCGCATCGCCGACCTGGTGGAGGAGATTGAGCTGCTGCCTCCGGGCCAGCTGTTCCCGCCCCGGCTGGAAAACTCCCAGGAGGACCTGAACCGCCTGGTCTGGGACAAGTGTCACGCCCTGTACGGCGACCAGCCTCCCCAGCTGGTGGTGGACCGGCTGAATGTGGAGCTGGGCAGCATCCTGGGGAAGTATGACGTGGTGTATATGTCCGCCCAGAAGCTGGTGCAGCGCAGCCTGGAAAACGGCTACCTGGTGGGCTCCCGTGGCTCCGTGGGCTCGTCCCTGGTGGCCTATATGTCCGGCATCACCGAAGTGAACTCCCTGCCGCCCCACTACCGCTGCCCCAACTGCCGCCATGTGGAATTCATCACCGACGGCAGCTACGGCTGCGGTGCGGACATGCCCGACAAGGACTGCCCGGAGTGCGGCACGAAATACGTCAAGGACGGGTTCGACATCCCCTTCGAGACCTTCCTGGGCTACGGCGGCGGCAAGGTGCCGGATATCGACCTGAACTTCTCCGGCGAGTACCAGGCCCGGGCCCACCGCCACGCCATCGAGATGTTCGGCCAGACCCAGGTGTTCCGGGCCGGCACCATCGGCACCCTGGCGGAGAAAACCGCCTTCGGCTTCGTCCGCAAATACCTGGACGAGCGGGGCCTCACCGCCGGCAATGCCGAGGTAAACCGCCTGACCCAGGGCTGCGTAGGCGTCCGCCGCACCACCGGCCAGCACCCCGGCGGCCTGGTGGTGGTCCCCGACGACATGGACGTGGAGGATTTCACCGCCGTGCAGCACCCCGCCGACGCCGAGGACGCCGACACCATCACCACCCATTTTGAATACCACTGCATGGAGGATAACCTGCTGAAGCTGGACATGCTGGGCCACGATGACCCCACCATGATCCGCATGCTGGAGGACCTCACCGGGGTCAACGCCCGGACCATCCCCCTGGACGACCCGGACACCATGAGCATCTTCACCTCCTCCAAGGTGCTGGGCTTTGAAAACGACGAGTTGCTGGGCCCCACCGGGGCCGTGGCCATTCCGGAGTTCAACACCCGGTTCACCCGGGGCATGCTGGTGGATACCCAGCCCAAGGATTTCAATACCCTGGTGCGCCTGTCCGGCTTCTCCCACGGCACCGATGTGTGGCTGGGCAATGCCCGGGACCTGATCGTCAGCGGCACCGCCTCCGTTCTGGAGACCGTGGGCTGCCGGGACGACATCATGCTCTATCTCATCCATATGGGTCTGGACCCCAAAATGAGCTTCAAGATCATGGAGGCCGTCCGGAAGGGCAAGGTGAAAAAGGGCGGCTTCCAGGACGGGTGGGAGGATGCCATGCGGGCCCATGAGGTGCCCGACTGGTACATTGACTCCCTGGCCAAGATCGGCTATCTGTTCCCCAAGGCCCACGCCGTGGCCTATGTGATGATGGCCTTCCGCATTGCCTGGTTCAAGGTCCACCGCCCCCTGGCGTTCTACGCCACCTTCTTCACCGTCCGGGCCAAGGCCTTCGACGCGGAATACTGCTGCGCCGGCATTGACGCCGTCAAGCGGAAGATCCGTGAGATCGAGAACAACAAGGACGCCACCGCCGTGGAGCAGAGCCTGATGGTCACCCTGGAGGTGTGCTACGAGTTCTATCTCCGTGGCTTCCACTTCGACACCATCAGCATCTACGACTCCCAGGCCACCGCCTTCAAGATCACGGAGAACGGCCTGCTGCCCCCCTTCATCTCCGTCCGGGGCCTGGGCGAGACCGCCGCCCTGGACACCGTGGAAAAGCGGAAGGGAAAGACTTTCATCTCCGTGGAGGAGTTCGCCGCCTGCTGCAGCAAGCTGTCCAAAACCCACATCGAGCAGCTGAAGGCCCTGGGGGCCTTTGCCGGCATGGCGGACACCAGCCAGATCACCCTGTTCGGATGACGGAGTGGCGCTTTGTGTGGTCCCATGGCGACGACCACGAGACGGGGCATGCCCTGTCCCGGGAGATGCTGGCTTTGTACCGGGACAAAAACCCCCAAAAACGGGACATCCCGCCCTGTCCCGGGACAGTTTTTATCGGAAATAACGGTAAACCAATGGCAAGTGACTGTTATTTCAACATCAGCCACAGCCACGGCCTGGTGGCCTGTGCCGTGTCGGATGTCCCCGTGGGCATCGACGTGGAGAAAATCCGTCCGGTTCCGCCCCGGCTGATGGGCATTTTATCGCCGCAGGAGCGGGAATCTGTGCGCTGTGACGCGGATTTCTTCCGGCTCTGGACCCTGAAAGAGGCGCTTATCAAGTGCCGCGGAGGCGTTTTGGGCCAAATCCGGCACGTTCACTTCGATTTGAGCGGTTCATCCATCATTTGCTCCGTCCCCGGCTATTCCTTCTCCCTGCTCCCGGCCCCGGCAGGCTACGCCGCCGCCCTGTGCTGGGAAAATATAGAAGAAGCAACAGAAAGCGAGGAACAAAATGAGCATTTTTGACCGTATTTTTCAGAAAAAGCAGGAAAAATCCAAACAAAAACGCGCAGAATCTCCCACGGACAACCCGGCCGTCCTCCTGGGCCGCCAGCTGGCGGACTCCCTGCGGGAGAAAATCCCCGATACCGCCACCCTTCCGGAAATTCTCACTTATTTCGAGGAAATGTGCCGGATTCCAGTTGAAAATGTGGAAATTCAGGACGATTTGATCACCTGTATAACCGACCCCTTCGGCGAAGAACCGGAGTGGATTCACTTCGCTCTGACCCGCCAGTTCCCGGATGGGGAGGGCGGATCGGTGGAGATTCTGCTGGATATCGGATTTCCGGACGTGAAGGGCCGTCTCCAGCTTGAGGACGAGCTGTGCAGCGACGAATTGGACGAAAGAGAGGATGTTTTTGACTACATTCGCCGTTCTGCCGGTTATATTGCCCTGGAGAATATCCCGCCTGTCGCCGTGGACATCACCTGCGACCAGACATAAAATAGAGCCAAAAATACCGGAACCGGCAGGAATTTTGCCGGTTCCGGTATTTTTGTTGGCAAAATGCAAAGCGCCGCATAGCATGAAAGGGGAGGGGGAACCAAAATGGCCAAACGAGTTTATATCAGTCCCAGCGACCAGGTGGAAAACAAATACGCCTGGGGCAATACCAATGAGCATGTCCAGTGCCAGAGGATCGCCGAGGCGGAGACCGCCGCCCTGCGCCGCTGCGGCGTGGAGGTGCAGCTGGCAAAATTTGGAACCAGCATGGCCCAAAGATGCGCTGAATCCAACGCTTTTGGGGCGGACATCCACAATTGCGTCCACACCAACGCCTTCAACGGAAAGGTCACCGGCACCCGGCTGTTCTGCTTTGCCGTGCCCGGAAAGGGGTACGACGCCTGCCGGGCGGTCTTCGGCGCCCTGGCGCCGCTGACTCCGGGGACCTCGGAGAATATCCAGGCCAATTCCCGGCTGTATGAGGTGCGGACCCCGGCGGCTCCCACCGCCTATGTGGAGTGCGAATTTCACGACAATCCGGAAACGGCCCGGTGGATCATCCAGCACACCGATGAAATCGGCGAGGCCATCGCCCGGGGCCTTTGCCAGTATCTGGGGGTGGCCTATGCTCCGGCCCAGGCGGAAAAGCCCGCGCCCCAGCCCAAGGGGGACGGCCTGTTCCGGGTGCAGGTGGGGGCCTTCGCCAACCGAAACAACGCCGAAAAAATGCTGGAAAGGCTGAAAAAAGCGGGTTTTTCCGGATTTATATCCAGCGAAAAATAGCGCGCCGGTTGTCAAAAAACCTTTTTTGAGACTGTCGAAAAACCTTTGCATATCGCGTTCCCTCCCGGCGCATACTATGGCCGAACGCAAAAATTTCCAACGATTTCTTGCAGGAGGGAAACCATATGGTCAAGGATTTTATCGACACCAACGACTTTTCGGCCCGGGAGCTGCTGGACATGATCCAGCTGAGCCTGTCCATCAAGGACGCCATCCGGGGCGGCTATTACCCGCCGCTGCTGCGGCACATGAACCTGGGCATGATCTTTCAGCAGTCCTCCACCCGGACGCGGGTGTCCTTTGAAACGGCCATGAGCCAGCTGGGGGGCCACGCCCAGTATCTGGGCCCCGGCATGATCCAGCTGGGGGGACACGAGACCATCGAGGACACCGGCCGGGTGCTGAGCTATCTGGTGGACGTGGTGATGGCCCGGGTCATCCAGCACCGCACCGTCGTGGACCTGGCCCGGGCCTGCTCCATCCCGGTGCTCAACGGTATGTCCGACTACAACCACCCCACCCAGGAGATCGGCGACCTGTGCACCATGGCGGAGAACCTGCCCCGGGGGAAGAAGCTGTCGGACTGCAAGGTGGTGTTCGTAGGCGACGGCACCCAGGTGTGCGCGTCCCTGGGCTTCATCACCACCCACCTGGGCATGAAATTCGTCCACTACGGCCCCAAGGGCCACCAGCTGACGGATGGCCACCAGGCCATTATGGAGCGAAACTGCCGGGAAAGCGGCGGCAGCTTCCTGGTCACAGACGACCGCAGCGCCGTCCGGGACGCGGACTTCCTCTACACCGACGTGTGGTACGGCCTGTACGAAAACGAGATGCCCAAGGAGCAGCGGGTGGAGGTGTTCCACGACTATCAGGTGAATCGGGAGCTGATGAGCCTGGGGGCCATCGGCTGCAAGTTCCTCCACTGCCTGCCCGCCACCCGGGGCGAGGACGTCACCGACGAGGTGGCGGACTCCGCCGCCTCCCTGTGCTGGGAGCAGGCCGGAAACCGGCTGACGGCCATGCGGGGCCTGCTGGTCTATTTCACCCGCTGCCGCCCGCAGCACACCGAACTGGAGGAGGCCGCCGCCCGGGAGCAGCTGGAGCGCTTTATGGCGGACCGGGGCCTGAGCTGACATGGAGAAGCGCAAATTCCGCCTGGCGGACGTGGTGCTGTCCGTCATATGCGTGGTGTTCGTGGCGGAGGCCGCCGCCCCGGTGGCCTCCATCGGCAACAGCCAGTATTTCTGGTGGCTGTTCATGATCCTGGCGTTTCTGCTGCCCTATGGGCTGATCTCCTCGGAGCTGGGCACCGCCTTTCCCGGGGACGGCGGCCTGTATGACTGGATCCACACCGCCTGGCCCGACTCCCGCTGGGGCGCCCGGGCCTCCTGGTACTACTGGATCAACTTCCCCCTGTGGATGGCGTCTTTGGCTGTGATGTGTCCGGAGCTGCTGGGGTATGTGTTCGGCTGGCAGCCGGGGCCGGTGTGGTCCCTGGTGATCCAGCTGGCCTTTATCTGGATCGTCACGGTGGTGGCCTTTTACCCGGTGTGCGACAGCATCGTCATCCTGAACCTCAGCGCCGCCATCAAAATTCTGCTGGCGGTGACGGTGGGGGTGCTGGGCATTGTGTATGTGGCCCGGAACGGCTTTGTCAACGATATGTCCGCCGGGACCTTCCTGCCCTCCTTCGACCTGGACAGCCTGTCGTATATCTCCGTCATCATCTTCAACTTCCTGGGCTTTGAGGTGGTGTGCACCTACGCCGGAAGCATGGCGGACCCCCGGCGGCAGATCCCCCAGGCCATCGTCACCGGCGGCGTGGTGATCGCCGCCATCTATCTGTTCTCCGCCTTCGGCATCGGGGCCGCCGTCCCCACCCGGGACATCAGCGTGGACTCCGGCCTCATCGACGCCGTGTCCCTGATGACCGGCCGCACCGGCGGGGTGCTGGTGGGCATTGTGGCCCTGCTGTTCCTGGTGACGCTGTTCGGCAACATGATCTCCTGGTCCATGGGGGTCAACTCCACCGCCGCCTACGCCGCGGAGCGGGGGGACATGCCCGCCGTGTTCACCCGGCGGCGGAAGGACAACGATATGCCCGTGGGCTCGGCCCTGGTCAGCGGGATCGTGGCATCGGCGGTGTGCCTGCTGGGAGCTGCCATCCAGGCGGTAAGCCCGGATTCCTCCCTGTTCTGGAGCTTCTTCGCCCTGAACCTGGTGATGCTGCTGCTGAGCTATATGCCGGTGTTTCCGGCGTTTCTGGCTCTGCGGCGGAAGTATCCGCAGGCGGAGCGGCCCTTCCGGGTGCCGGGAGGCCCGGGAATGCTGCGGGTGCTGGCCTATGTGCCCATGGTGCTCATCGGCCTGTCCATTCTGTTCACCGCCGTGCCCCTGTCCACGGACCGGGAGACCCTGGCCACCATTCTGCCCATTACCGTGGGCTCTGTCATCAGCGTGCTGCTGGGCGAGCTGCTCATCGCCGTCCGGCGGCACCATCAACCCAGATCAGGAGGATAACGACTATGGCAAAACGTATTGTGGGAACCACCCCCCGGCAGGACGGGTATCGCATGCCCGGGGAATTTGAGGAGCAGACCGGCGTGTGGATGCTGTGGCCCCAGCGGCCCGACAACTGGCGGGGCGGGGCCAAGCCCGCCCAGCAGGCCTTTGCCGACGTGGCCCGGGCCATCGCCCGGTTCGAGCCGGTGACGGTGTGCGTGAATCCCGACCAGTTCCAGAACGCCCGGGCCCGGCTGCCGGAGGACATCCGGGTGGTGGAGATGACCAGCAACGACGCCTGGGTCCGGGACTGCGGCCCCACCTTTGTGAAAAACGATCAGGGGAACCTGCGGGCGGTGGACTGGACCTTCAACGCCTGGGGCGGCCTGCATGACGGGCTGTACTTCCCCTGGGACCAGGACGACCTGGTGGCCCGGAAAATCTGCGAGCTGGAGGGGGTGGACAGCTACCGCACCGACGGTTTCGTGCTGGAGGGCGGGTCCATCCATGTGGACGGCCAGGGCACGGTGCTGACCACGGAGATGTGCCTGCTGTCCCCGGGCCGGAACCCGGAGCTGAGCCGTCGGGATATCGAAGAAAAGCTCTGCGACTATCTGGGGTGCGAAAAGGTCATCTGGCTGCGGGACGGCATCGACCCCGACGAGACCAACGGCCACATTGACGACGTGGCCTGCTTCGTGGCCCCGGGGGAGGTGGCCTGCATCTGGACCGAGGACCCGGAGAACCCCTTTTATCAGGCGGCCCAGGACGCCTTCCGCACCCTGAGCCAGGCCACCGACGCCAAGGGCCGGCGGCTGACGGTGCACAAGCTGTGCCTGACCAAAAAGCCCTGCTGTCTGGAGGGGGCGGAGACCATCGACGCCGTGGAGGGTACCGTACCCCGGGAAAACGGCGAGGTCAGCATCGCCTCGTATATGAATTTCCTCATCGTCAACGGGGCCGTTATCGCCCCTCAGTACGGCGACGAAAACGACCAGCTGGCCATCCAGCAGCTGCAGCAGATGTTCCCGGACCGGCAGATCGTGGGGGTCCAGACCCGGGAGGTGGCCTTCGGCGGCGGCAACATCCACTGCATCACCCAGCAGCAGCCCAAGGCGTGAGCGTGGGGGAGGAAGTATTTTTGCCAGGTACACGCCCCGGCAAAAAATGATTGCATTTGCTTTGCCGCCCGCGGGCGGCAAACTCTGCGAGGCTTTTTTGACAAGAAAAATCCCGGGGGGGGGGTGGGGGGG
>NZ_JAJEPW010000057.1:0-17045 GCF_020687045.1 Brotocaccenecus cirricatena | reverse complement strand
GTACACGCCCCGGCAAAAAATGATTCCATTTTATTTGCCGCCTGCGGGCGGCAAACTCTGCGAGGCTTTTTTGACAAGCGGGTCATAATGCAAAATATATACAAAGGAGGCGGGGCTATGGAGCTGCGCCACGTTTATGGGAACACCTATGCGGCGGTGGGGGCCACGGCGCTGATGCCGGTATATAAGCTGACGGACACGGACATTGTACTGATGGACACGGGCTATGCCCGGCTGGACCGCAGCGCCCTGGTGAACCTCATAGAGGGCAACGGGTTCCGACTGCGGGGAATCATCTGCTCCCACGCGCACTTTGACCACACGGGCAACGTCCGGTACTTGCAGCAGCGGTACGGCTGCCTGGCGGCGGCCCAGATCATCGAGGCGGGCATCTCCGTGAATCCCGATGCGTACCGGGCCAACTATGTGGCCCTGACCTACGGCAAAAGCCGGGAGTATCTGCTGGAGGAGTGCTTTCCGGCGGACGTGATCATCCCCGCCGATGCGGAGCATCTGGACTTCTGCGGGGCCAGGTTCGGCATCCTGCAGCTGCCGGGCCACTCCGCCGGGCACATCGGCGTCGTCACCCCGGACGGGGTTGCCTATCTGGGGGACTGCCTGATTGACGAGGAGCAGATCGCCGCCGCCAAGCTCCCCACCAGCATGTTCATCGCCCGGGACCTGGAGAGCAAGGAGAGCCTGCGGAATCTCCGGCGCCCGGCGTACATCATCGCCCACAAGCAGGTGCTGACGGACATCGGCCCCCTGATCGACCGGAACATCGCCTTCATCCATGACAAGGGCCGGGAGCTTCTGGAGGACCTGGAGGACGGCATGTCCTTTGACCAGTGGATCTACGCCTTCTGCCAGCGGGAGAACGTCCGCACCCGGAACGAGTTCAAGTTCAGCATCGTGGAGCGGAATTTTGCCAACTTCGTGGACTGGCTGACGGACGAGGGGAAGGTGGAGGTGCGGCGGGAATTCTGCGCCAAGCACTATTTTCACCGGGAAAAGTAAAATGATTGTAAAATAATACGTTGCATATGTTGCGAAAACGGTCTATAATGGACAGATACCCCGCAAGTATAATGAAAATTTGAGGTATTTGAGGATGAACATTGGAGAAAAGCTGAACATGACCATGCTCTGCGACTTTTACGAGCTGACCATGGGCAACGGATACTTTGAAAACGGCTTCAAGGACAAGATCACGTATTTTGACGTGTTCTTCCGCCGGGTGCCGGATAAGGGCGGCTTCGCCATTGCCGCCGGTCTGGAACAGCTGATCCGTTACATCGAGGACCTGCACTTCACCCCGGAGGACATTGCGTATCTCCGTGGGCGGAACCTGTTCTGCGAGGAATTTCTGGAGTATCTGGCGAACTTCCGGTTCACCGGCGACATCTACGCCGTGCCGGAGGGAACCCCGGTGTTCCCCAAGGAGCCGCTGGTGGTGGTCCGGGCCCCGGCCATCGAGGCCCAGCTCATTGAGACCTTCACCCTGCTGACCGTGAACCACCAGAGCCTCATTGCCACTAAAGCCAACCGCATCACCCGGGCCGCACGGGGCCGGACGGTGCTGGAGTTCGGCTCCCGCCGGGCCCAGGGCTCCGACGCCGCCATCACCGGCGCGCGGGCGGCCTATATCGGCGGCTGTGCTGGAACCGCCTGCACCATCTCCGACCAGCTGTACGGCGTGCCCGCCGGAGGCACCATGGCCCACGCCTGGGTGCAGATGTTTGACTCGGAATACGAGGCCTTCAAGACGTACTGCGAAATTTATCCCACCAACGCCACCCTGCTGGTGGATACCTACAACACCCTGAAATCCGGCATTCCCAACGCCATCCGGGCCTTCAACGAGGTGCTCAAGCCCAAGGGCATCACCAAGTGCGGCATCCGGCTGGACTCCGGCGACATGGCCTACCTGACCCGGAAGGCCCGGAAGATGCTGGACGATGCCGGGTGGACCGAGTGCAAGATCAGCGTGTCCAACTCCCTGGACGAGTATCTGATCCAGGACCTGTTTATGCAGGGGGCACAGATCGATATGTTCGGCGTGGGCGAGCGGATGATCACCGCCCGGTCCGAGCCGGTGTTCGGCGGCGTATACAAGCTGGCGGCGGTGGAGGACGATGAAGGAAACATCATCCCCAAGATCAAGGTCAGCGAAAACGTGGAGAAGATCACCATTCCCCATTTCAAGAAGGTGTACCGCTTCTATGGCCGGGACACCGGCAAGGCCATCGCCGACCTGATCACCCTGCACGACGAGCAGGTGGACGACACCCAGGACCTGGAGATCTTCGACCCCATGGCCACCTGGAAGAAGAAAACCGTGTACAATTTCACCGCCCGGGAGCTGCTGGTGCCGGTGTTCCTGAAGGGCAAGCGGGTGTATGACAGCCCCACCCTGCCGGAGATCCAGGCCTATTGCCGCCAGCAGGTGGACACCCTGTGGGACGAGGTGAAGCGCTTCGACAACCCCCACAAGTATGTGGTGGACCTGTCCCGGAAGCTGTGGGACATTCAGCAGGAGCTTCTGCGTTCGTCCCAGCGGTGACGGAGGATAAGGGCGGACAGAGTCGTCCGCCCCTACAGGCCCTCTCAGTCGGCTGCGCCGACAGCTCTCCCAGAGGGAGAGCCAAGGCTGTAGAGCTCGCTGCCCTCAGCGGGCCGCAAAACAGACACCCTTAGATACCCATACACCGCCGATGAGCGGCGGGGGCAGCGGGAAAGGAGGAAGGATTTCCGTTGAAGAAACCACATGTACAGCAAAAAACCGAGCGGCGCATATCGGCGGCCCTGCGGCTGGTGCTGGTGGCGGTGCTGCTGCTGGCCCAGATCGCGCTGGTGCTGGTGCTCAATGACCTGCTGCGGCAGAGAATGGCCATCGCCTATACCCTGCTGGAGCTGGTGGCCCTGGCCTACGTCTTTCGCATCAACAGCCGCCCCGGCGGCGGCTCATACAAGCTGGGCTGGACCCTGCTGATCCTGACGGTGCCGGTGGTGGGCCTGATCCTGTACTGGCTGTGGAACGGAGATCACCCCCAGAAGCGGCTGGACCTGCAAAAACTGCCCCGGCCCCGGGAGTCCGACGCCCGGCAGGAGCATAGCCGCCTGCAGGTGGAGCACCTGCGGCGGGAGCACCCGGAATGGGGCCGCCTGGCGGCGTATCTGGACCGGCAGGGCTTCCCCCTGTACACCGGCACCGGGGCCGTGTATCTGCCCACCGGCGAGGCGTATCTGGAGGACCTGCTGGAGCGCATGGAGCAGGCGGAGCACTTCATTTTCATGGAGTTTTACATCATGGCCGAGGGGCAGCTGTGGGACCGGCTGATGGATATTTTCCGGCGGAAGGCCGGACAGGGCGTGGAGATCAAGGTGCTGTTCGACGACTTCGGCAGCATGATGCGCATGCCCGAGGAGGCCGTGGAGGAGCTGCGGCGCATAGGGGCGGAGGTGCTGATCTTCAACCCGGTGCACCACTACGTGAACCGGCTGTACTTCAACTATCGGGACCACCGGAAGATCGCCTGCATCGACGGGGACACCGCCTATACCGGCGGGGCCAATATTGCCGACGAATACGCCAACCTGATGGAGCGGTTCGGCTATTGGAAGGACGACGGCATCCGGCTGGAGGGCCAGGGGGCCTGGACCCTGACCCGGGAGTTCATCTATATGTGGGAGCGCATGGGCGGCGCCATGCACCAGGAGTACGACTATTACCGGCCCCACGGCGACGCCCCGGGCCAGGGCTTTGTGCAGCCCTTTGTGGACGGGCCGGACAGCAACCCGGTGTCCTCCGCCGAGGATGCGTTTTTGCAGCTGATCGGCGGGGCCAAGCACATGGTGTATATCACCTCCCCCTATCTGGCCATTGACGAGTCCATGGAGAAGGCCCTGTGCATGGCCGCCGGCAGCGGGGTGGACGTGCGGCTGATGATGCCGGGCATCCCGGACCACAAATTCGCCTTCATGGTGGCGGAGAGCTATTTCGGGGAGCTGCTGGACCACGGGGTGAAGATCTATCGGTTCACGCCGGGGCTGCTGCACGGGAAAACCGTTCTGGCGGACCGGGAGGCGGCCTTTGTGGGGTCCGTGAACATGGACTACCGCAGCTTCCAGCTGCACTTCGAGTGCGGCACCCTGCTGTACGGCGCGCCGGCCCTGGAGACCCTGCTGGAGGACATGGACGGCATTATGGAAAAGTCCCGGCAGGTGACCCGGTCCGACTGGGAGCACCGCCCCCTGCTGCACCGGGTGCTGGGGGGCCTGCTGCGGCCCTTCGCCATGTGGATGTAATTCTTTCGAAAAAGCGGCAGGCCGCTTTTTCGAGAAGGCTGCACTGCGCTTCGTGCCTCACGGGCCGCCGCAGTCGTCCCCTTCGACACGCGCTCCGTGTAAAGTGTTTTTTGCGGCGTACACGCCGCCGCAAAAAACGGATTGCATTTGATTTGCCGCCTGCGGGCGGCAAACTCTGCGAGGCTTTTACAACAGACTCAAAAGAGACCGTATTCTTCCGAATACGGTCTCTTTTTATGCTTTATGGCTCCAGCGTGTGCAGGAGACGGTCGGTGAGGGACACGGTCAGGGCGGCCGCAGCGGCCAGGGCCACCGTCACCGCTCCGCCGCACCACAGCACCGCCCGGTAGGCAAACCGGCGCATTACCGCTCCCCTCCCCCGCTGACGATGTGGTAATAGGCGTTGGAGGTAATCCGGTACACCAGGGTGTACAGCACGGCAAAGGCCAGGAAGCTGGCGGCGGTGGTGCCCACCAGCAGGCGGGTGTTCCAGAGGTTGAACAGAAGCAGCAGCTTATGGACAAAGGGGAAGGCGAAGGCCAGGTGCAGTCCCGCCAGCAGCAGCGGCAGGAAGAACACCAGCAGCAGCTGGCTGTTGATGCTGGAGCGGATGTCCCGGCGGGTCATGCCCACCTTCTGCATGATGTCGAAGCGGGCCTGGTCCTCGTAGCCCTCGGAGATCTGCTTATAATAGATGATCAGCACCGCCGCCAGGGAGAAGCCCACGCTGAGGAGGATGCCCAGGAAGAACAGGCTTCCGTAGGACCCGTAGAAATCTCCGCGATTTTCCGCCAGGGACTCCACGCCCAGCACGCCGTTTTCCATCAGGCCGCCGTCCTGGGCCGTGCGGCGGATGGCCTCGGCCACGGGGTCCGCGGCGTCGGGAAGCTGGCGGTCCAGGTCAAAGCCATAGTACCAGGTGCGGGACACGCCCATATTGGCCCGGTTCATCACCTGCTCCAGGGCGTCTGCGGCGGAGAGGTCCGGGACGATGAGCCACAGCTGGGTGACGACGCTGGCGGAGTCGCTGCCGGAAGGAGAAAAGTTATCCAGCAGGCCCGCCACCTGCCAGGTGGGGCCGTTCTGAAGGGTCAGGGAGGTCCCCTGATAGCCGGTCCGGCTGCGGCAGACGTACACCTGCCCCTGGGGCAGGGTCAGGTCCGTGCCCATGGCGGCGTTGTAATCCGCCAGGGGGATCAGGGTCACATCCACGGGATTGCCGAAGCCCTCATTCGGGGAGAGCACCCCGTCCCGGAGGGTCATCACCGAGGACACGGAGCGGTACTCCCAAACATTGGCGGCGGACATACCGCTGCGGCGGACGGCGTCCGCCACGGCGGTGCGCAGAGGCGTCAGGTCCCCGGACTGGCTGGCCCGGTCCGGGAAGTAGGCGGTGATGTTTTCATCCCGGGGATAGCGGGTGTGCAGGGAGTCCTCCGCGCCGAAATACAGGCAGGTGGTGGAGGAGAGCATCACCAGCACCATAGTGCCCAGGATGCAGATGGAGGCAAGACCCGCGCCGTTGCGCTTCATGCGGTAGACCAGGGAGGAAACGGACACGAAATGCCGCTTCTGATAGTAAAACCGGGGGTTCTTCTGCAGCAGGCGGCACAGGGCCACGGAGCCGGAGATGAACAGCAGATAGGTGGCCAGGATCACCATCAGCACGGCGGCGAAGAACCAGGTCAGGGCCGCCAGCGGCTCCCGGATGGTGACGGCCAGGTAATAGGCCCCGGCCAGCAGCAGGATGCCCAGCACCGCCAGGGCCCAGTTGGCCCGGGGCGGCTTCTCCCCCTCCGCCTGGCTGCGCATCAGCTGCACGGCGGTGGAGCGGCCCACCCGCACCAGGGATGAGATCAGGATCAGCAGGAAAATGCCGGCGTAAAGCCCCAGGGTCAGGAGCAGGCCCCCGGCGGACACCCGGTACACCATGTCCGTGGCCGCGCCCACCATCCGCAGCAGGCCCAGCTCCGCCAGCTTGCCCAGCAGGATGCCCAGGGCCAGGCCCCCGGCCAGGGAGATGCCGCCGGAGAGCAGGGTCTCCCAGCAGAGGATCCGAGCGATGTCCCGCTTGCCCATGCCCAGGACGTTATACAGGGCAAACTCCCGGTTCCGGCGGCGGATCAGGAAGGAATGGGTGTAAAACAGCAGCAGCAGAGAAAACACCCACAGCACAAAGCTGCCCAGATTCAGGATCACCTGCACGGAGCCGCTGCCGGGCAGCGTTCCCTCCGGCAGCCGGGACAGGGCCACAAGAATGTAGAAAAACGACACGGCGCCCACGCCGGTCAGCAGATACGGTACGTAGAGGCGGCTGTTTTTCCGGATGCCGTCCCAGGCCAGATGACGGTACAGCTTCATGCCCGGTCACCGCCTGCCTGGAGCATGGTCAGGGTGTCCGCGATCTTCTGGTACAGCTGCTCGTCGGTGCACTGGCCGCGGTACAGCTGGTGGAACACCTGGCCGTCCTTGATGAACAGCACCCGCCCGGCGTGGCTGGCGGCCTTGACGGAGTGGGTGACCATGAGGATGGTCTGCCCCTGGCGGTTGATCTGGGCGAACAGGTCCAGCAGCTCGTCGGTGGAGCGGCTGTCCAGAGCGCCGGTGGGCTCATCAGCCAGGATCAGCCGGGGATGGGTGATCAGCGCCCGGGCCACGGCGGCCCGCTGCTTCTGGCCGCCGGACACCTCGTAGGGATACTTGTCCAGCAGCTCCAGGATGCCCAGCTGGCGGGCGATGGGGTCCAGCCGGGCCTTCAGCTCCCGATAGGGCCGCCCGGCCAGCACCAGGGGCAGGTAGAGATGTTGTCCCGCAGGGTGAAGGTGTCCAGCAGGTTGAACTCCTGGAACACGAAGCCCAGGTTGTCCCGGCGGAAGGCCGCGGCGTCGGACTCCCGGACGGCGGACATGTCCCGGCCGTCCAGCTCCACCCGGCCGGCGGTGGGCTTATCCAGAGCCGCCAGGATGTTCAGCAGGGTGGTCTTGCCGGAGCCGGACTCGCCCATAATGGCCACGTATTCGCCCTCCTCCACGGAGAAGTCCACCTGCCGCAGGGCCGTGACCTGGCTGCCGCCGAAGCGGGTGGTATAGACCTTTTTCAGGCCCGTTACATTCAGAATCTGCATATTGATGCCTCCTTATTGACAGGGCCTATTATAGCAGGCCGGGGAAATGCGCCGCCATCGAATGGGCTTACATTTCCCCGGTCTGAGCTTACATTTTTGTCACTCGTGGGTGCGGACGTTGATGAACTCCGCACGGAGCTTGGAATAGAGGATGGTCTGGCTGCTGTACAGGCCGCAGTAGCCGGAGAGGAGATAGCTCAGGGCGCAGGCCACGGCAAAATACGGCGCACCGGCGGAGCCGAACAGCTCCACGCTCAGCAGCACCGAGGCCACCGGGCAGTTCACCGCCCCGCAGAACACCGCCACCAGGCCGATGGCCCCGCCGAACCCGGCGGGCAGGCCCAGCAGGCCCCCCATGAAGCAGCCGAAGGCAGCCCCCACGAAGAACGACGGCACCACCTCGCCGCCCTTGAAGCCGCAGCCGATGGTGACGGCGGTGAACAGGATCTTCAGCAGCCACGCCCAGCCATTGGCCTCCCCCGCCAGGGCCCGGGCGATGACGTCCATGCCCGCGCCGTTGTAGTCGCCGTTTGTCAGAAGGCTCATGCCGATCAGCAGGACAGAGCCTGCCAGCACCCGGACCCAGGGGCTTCTGAACCCCCGGTCCAGCAGGCGCTCCGTCCAGTGAAGCCCCTTGCAGAACAGGATGCTGACCACGGCGCACAGAATGGCCAGGGCCACCACCGGCACCATGGTCTCCAGCGTCACAGGGGGCATGGCCACCGCGAACCGGGTGGGCTCCACCCCCATCAGGGTGGACACGCCGAAGGCCGCCATGGCGGCGGTGATGCAGGGCACCAGGCCCGCATAGTACAAAACCCCCACGCTGATGACCTCCAGGGCGAACACCGTGGCGGTGAGGGGCGTGCCGAACAGGGCGGCGAACACGCCGCTCATGCCGCACAGGGTGGCAAGGGGCAGGTCCTTTTCCCCCAGGCGCAGGAGCTTGCCCGCCTGGAAGCCCAGGCCGCCGCCGATCTGAAGGGCCGCACCCTCCCGGCCGGCGCTGCCGCCGCACAGGTGGGTAATGACGGTGGACACGAAGATCACCGGCACCAGCAGAATGGGGACGCTTTCGCCGAAGTGAACGGACTCAATGATGGCGTTGGTGCCCTTGCCCTCCAGATGGCAGAGCTTGTAAAGCCCCACGATGGCAAGGCCCCCCACCGGCAGCAGGTACAGAATCCAGGGGTGCGCCCCCCGGATGGCCGTGGCGTAATTGACGCCGATATGAAACAGGGAGCCGATCACGCCGCCGGCCACACCGATGATGCCGCCCAGCAGCACCCATTTTCCCAGCGCCGCCGGGTATGCTCCCATATGCATTATGGTCTTTTTCCACTTATCCACCGCTTGCCGCCGTCCTTTCCGCCCGTTCCCCCAAAAAATCTTCTTCCTTTTATAGCCAGCTTTTTTCGACAGTCTCTTTATAGCATCTTTATGGTTTGGTGTCAATCCGGCATATCAGCCATTCCCTGTTTCCGCAAAAACAGGGGCCTGCCTCCCGAAAAGCAAAGCCCCCGTCCTGTTTCATTTTGCTTCAGCTGCCCAGATGAAGCACCTGGAGAAGCAGAAGCCAGCTGAGCCCATAGTAGGTGACCACAGCCACCAGATCGTTCACGGTGGTAATCAGCGGCCCGGAGGCCACGGCAGGGTCCACCCCGATTCGCTTGAAAAACATGGGAATCAGCGTTCCCACGGCGCTGGAGATAAACATGGCCAGCAGAAGCGCCGCGCCGATGCACACCGAAACCGCAAACGCATATTGGGCGGGATATCCCTTGCCCAGCATGATGTAAGCGCCCACAAACAGCACGGAAAGACTGCCCAGAATCAGCCCGCTGAACAGCCCCACCCGCATCTCCTTGCAGACGAGGCCCAGCTTTTTCCGGGCGGTGATCTCCTTGTCCATCAGCACACGGATGGTGACAGCCAGCGACTGCGTTCCCACATTTCCCGCCATATCCAGGATCAGCGACTGGAACGCCATAATGATCGTCAGCCGGGACACGACCTTCTCGAATGCGCCCACAACGCCTGAAACAACCATTCCCAGCACCAGCAGCACCAGCAGCCAGGGCATCCGCTTTTTCAGGCTTGCCCGCAGCGGCTCGTGCAGATCCTCCTCCGCGGAAAGGCCGCCCAGCTTCGCATAGTCGTCGCTCATCTCGTCGTCCACCGCTTCCACCAGGTCCCTCAGGGTGATGACGCCGAGAATGCAGTTGGAGGCATCCAGCACGGGAATGGCGCTTTCCGAGTAGCTTTTCAGCCGCTCGATACAGTCCTCCGTGCGCTCGCTGCAGTAGACATACGGGAACCTGTGCTGGATAAGGGGCGCGATAGCCGCGTTCTTTTCCGCAATAAGCAGAGCGCGCAGCTCCACCGTGCCGCAGAAAAAGCCGTTTTCCGCCGTCACAAAGAGCATTTGGATATTATCGTTTTCCTTCGCCTGGTCCATAAGCGCCCGGGTGGCCTGGCCCACCGTCATTTCCGAATCCAGCGAAATGAAATTGGCGCTCATTCTGCTGCCGATCTCGTCCTCGTCAAACGACACCAGCAGCTCAATCTTTTTCCGAAGCGCTCCGTTGAGCAGCCCGATCATCGCTGACCTGTCGCTGCCGGGCAGTTCCCGCAGAATGTCCGCCGCAGCATCCGGGTCAATCTTTTCCAGAATGAAAACAGCTCTTTCCGTGTCGATGTCCTTCAGGAAGGCAGCCGCCTCCTGGGGCTCGACATACTTGAAAATACCGGCCAGCTTGTCCGGCTCAATGGAGCGGATCAGCCGCATCCTTCCAAGCCGGTCCATCTGCTCCATGGACTTGGCAATATCGCTGTTATGATAGTTCTCCAGCTGCTCCTGGATCATCTTCGGCGAAAGGTCATCCCTTATCAGCGCCGCGATCTCATCCGCGCAGCCTCCGCTTTTGAGGTTCTTGTCTTCGTTGAACATTGCCATGGTATTACCGCCTTTCAATTAAAATCGCATCGTGTTCCTAATTGAAAGTGAAGCCGGGCAATGTGCTGTCATATCCGGCCTTTATTTACCTGTACGAGCCGACGCAAAGCAAGCGCCGGACACAGCGGCACATTGAATACTTCGCCCGTAACTGTCACCTAAGCTCACTTTGCTCACCTCTTTCTGGAATAAAAGTCGATTGCTTTGTCATGATACCACTGTCGCGCGGTCCTGTCAACCCGGGACCGGACGCTGCCGCCTCTCCCCTTTCTCTCGTTTTTTCTGAGAAGCTGAAAAATTTTCAGGGAAGCTGATTTTCTATGATTTTCCCTGTTGATTCCGGAGAACATTTGCCGTATACTATGAGATGGAAGCAAAAAGATCCCAAGTGCTATCACCTATTACAACAATCAGGAGGAAAAGCAAGATGAAATACGGTCGTACTTTCAATTTCTCCGCAGGTCCTGCCATGATGCCGGAGCCTGTTCTGGAGGAGATCCGCGACGAGATGATGAACTATCGGGGCAGCGGCATGTGCGTCATGGAAATGAGCCACCGCTCCAAGGTGTTCCAGCAGATCGCCGACGAGGCCCAGGCCGACCTGCGCAAGCTGATGAACATCCCCGATAACTACAAGGTCCTGTTCATCCAGGGCGGCGGCACCCTGCAGTTTGCCATGGTGGCCATGAACCTGATGAAGAACGGCAAGGCCTGCTATGTGGAGACCGGCGCGTGGTCCAAGAAGGCCATTGCCGAGGCCAAGAAGTATGGCGAGGTGCAGGTGGTTGCCTCCTCCGCCGACAAGAACTTCTCCTACATCCCCGACTGCTCCGATCTGGACATCCCCGAGGATGCCGACTATGTCTACATCTGCGAGAACGAGACCATCAACGGCACCACCTGGAATAAGCTGCCCAACACCAAGGGCCACATTCTGGTGTCCGACCAGTCCTCCATGTTCCTGTCCCGGCCCTGCAACGTGGCCGATTACGGCCTGATCTGGGCCGGTGTGCAGAAGAACGTGGGCCCCGCCGGCATGGCCGTGGTCATCATCCGGGAGGATCTGATCCGGGACGACCTGGATCCCAAGACCCCCATTTACATGAAGTATAAGACCCATGCCGACAACGACAGTATGTACAACACCCCCAACTGCTGGGCCATCTACTGCTGCGGCAAGGTGTTCAAGTATCTGCTGAGCATCGGCGGCCTGGAGGAGATGGAGAAGCGCAACATCGCCAAGGCCCAGGTCATCTATGACTTCCTGGATTCCTCCAAGCTGTTCAAGGGCGCCGTGGTGCCCCAGGACCGCAGCCTGATGAACATCCCCTTCGTCACCGGCGACAAGGAGCTGGACGCCGCCGTGGTGGCCGCCTCCAAGGAGGCCGGGTTCGACAACCTGAAGGGCCACAAGTCTGTGGGCGGTCTGCGGGCCTCCGTGTACAACGCCATGCCCATCGAAGGCGCACAGGCCCTGGTGGACTTTTTGACCAAGTTCGAGGCCGAGCACAAGTAAAAGACGCAAAATCTGCACCAGCCGGGGGACAGGGTTCTCCCCTGCCCCCCGAAATTCGACAACATTTCGTATTATGGAAGGAGATTATTACGATGCGTATTCTGGTTACTGACGGTATGGACAAGACCGCTATGGCGCAGCTGCGGGAGCAGGGCCATGAGGTAGTGGAGCAGTTCTATGAGCCCGATCAGCTGGGCGAGGCTCTGCGCGGGTTTGACGTGGCCGTGGTCCGTTCCAAGACCAAGGTCCGCAAGGAGCACATTGACGCGGCCAAGGGCGGCCAGCTGAAGATGATCATCCGCGGCGGCGTGGGTGTGGACAACATCGACGTGAAGTATGCCGAGGAGAACGGCATCACCGTGAAGAACACCCCCCGCGCTTCCTCCCAGTCCGTGGCCGAGCTGGCCATGGGTCATATGTTTGCCTGCGCCCGGTATCTGTCCATCGCCGGTCACACCATGCGCGAGGGCAAGTGGGAGAAGAAGGCCTATGGCAAGGGCATCGAGCTGCAGGGCAAGACCCTGGGCATCGTGGGCTTCGGCCGCATCGGCCAGCACCTGGGCGTGATGGCCAAGGCCATCGGCATGAAGGTCATCGCCTTTGATATCTATCAGGTGCCCGTGATCTCCGAGCAGCTGGGCATCCCCTATGTGGAGATGGATGAGCTGCTGGCCCAGTCCGACTTCATCTCTGTCCACGCTCCCGCTGTGGACGGCGGCGCTCTGATCTCCGCCGAGAACATCGCCAAGATGAAGGATGGCGTGGTGGTCATCAACACCTCCCGCGGCACCAACGTGGACGAGGCCGCCCTGCTGGCCGCTCTAGAGTCCGGCAAGGTCCGCGCCGCCGGTCTGGACGTGTACGCCGACGAGCCCGCCAGCAACGTGGCTCTGTACAGCCATCCCGTGGTGTCCTGCACCCCCCACATCGGCGCCGCCACCGTGGAGGCTCAGAAGCGCATTGGCCAGGAGATCGTGGAGATCATCGCCGCTATGTAAGTTTTCCGAAAGAGAACCTACCCATATTGAGTCCGGAACAGGGACGCCCTCGGGCGTCCCTGTTTTTCTGTAGGGCGGCGCTGTATTTTTGCAGAAAGCCTTGACAGGAGAGGTTGAATCTGTTAAACTTGTTGTAGGGTTTAACAGATTCAACCTGAAAGGAGGAGCGTAACATGAGCGTACCCCAGATATTTGAAAGTGAGTACCGGTTCTGCCTGATCCTATGGGAGCACGAGCCGGTGAACAGCACCCGGCTGGTGCACCTGTGCCAGGAGCAGCTGGGCTGGTCCAAGGCCACCACCTATACCGTGATCCGGCGGCTGAGCCAGCGGGGCGTGGTGAAAAATGAAAACGCCGTGGTGACCAGTCTGGTCACGAAGGAGCAGGTGCAGCAGAGCCAGATCGACCAGCTGGTGGACAAGACCTTTGAGGGCTCCCTGCCCGCCTTTGTGGCGGCCTTTGCCCGGGGGCGGCGGCTTTCAGAAAAGGAGGTCCGGCAGCTGCAGCAGCTTATTGACGACAGCGAAAAGGAGAACTGACCATGGAACAGCTTTTTCTGACCATTCTGAACCGGGCGGTTACCGCCGGGTGGCTGGTGCTGCTGGTGATGGTGCTGCGGGTGGTGCTGAAAAAAGCGCCCCGGGCGGCGCACTATGGCCTGTGGGCCATTGTGGCGGTGCGGCTGCTGTGGCCGGGGGACCTGCTGCCCCGGGCCGGCGTCAGCCTGGTGCCCACCACGGAGCCTATCTCCGGAGACGTGCTGACGGCGGCGGGAACAGCGGTATCCGGCGGGCTTCCCGCCGTCGGCAGTCCCGCCGGTGCGGCGGCAGCGGAGACGGCGGCCCGGACGGGGCAGAGCCTGGGCCACATCGCCGCGGTGGTGTGGCTTGTGGGCATGGCGGCCATGGCGCTGTATCTGGCAGGCAGCTATGTGCGGCTGCGGGTGCGGCTGCGGATGGCGGTGCGGCTGGAGGACGGCGTGTGGGAAAGCGAACAGGCCCCGTCTCCCTTTGTGCTGGGGTTTATCCGGCCCCGCATCTATCTGCCCTTCGGCCTGGACCGGGGAAGCCGGGACTATGTGCTGGCTCATGAGCGGACCCACATCCGGCACCGGGACCACTGGGTGAAGCCCCTGGCGTTTCTGCTGCTGGCGGTGTACTGGTTCAACCCACTGCTGTGGGCGGCGTATATCCTGCTGTGCCGGGATATGGAATACGCCTGTGACGAGGCGGTGCTGCGGGACCTGGAGGAGCCGGACAAGCGGGCGTATTCCCAGGCGCTTCTGAATTGCGCCGGACCCCGGCGGGCGGTGACGGCGTGTCCGGTGGCCTTCGGCGAGATCTGCGTCAAGGGGCGCATCCGCCGGGCTCTGCGGTATAAAAAGCCTGCCGTGTGGGTGACGGCGGCTGCTGTGGTGGTGTGCGCTGCGGCGGCGGTCTGCCTGCTGACCAACCCCAGGGACCGGACCCCCTATGGGTGGGCCAGCCGGGTGACGGCTGGGGGGCTGAACGTGACGTATCTGCGGGAAGGGAACTCTGCCCGGACACCGGCCGGAATGCCGGGGCTGACCTCCCGGCTGGCGGAGCAGCTCAACGGGCTGACGGAGGAGGACTTCCCTCTGCTGGAGAACTACGCATACAATATCTTTGACCAGGGGAGGGAGCCCTTCCGCCTGCAAATGGGGCGGAAGGCCGGAAAGCGGGAGCTTCTGTACGGCGGCGACAGCGGGTATCCGCTGATGCTGCTGTACCGGGGGAAGCTCTACGGCGTGAACAGCGAGGAGCTGCTGCAGACCATCCTGGAGTATACCCGGGGCGTGCAGGTGGTTCCGGCAGGGACGGAGCTGGCCCTGCGGATGGGGCTGCCCGGAGTGTACCGGATGATGACAAAGGAGAGCGCCGACGGGCCGGATGTGATACAGGGAGATGACTTTTCCTGGACCCCGGCGGCGTGGCAGGGCGGCATGGCATATGTGGACCTGATGCGGACGGAGGGAGATGCTTCCGGCTCCGTGGGCCGCATCTGGTGCGCCAGGGCCCGGTGGGGCGGCCAGGAGCGCTGGCTGGTATACGCCCGGGACGGGCAGATCGCCCTGCGGCCCACGGAAAGCGGCTCCACGAGACTGAGCGTCGTCGGGCGGGGACTGGCATTCCCGGAGGACGGGACGTATCTGACGGCGGAGTGCGTGTATCAGACGCCGGAGATGCCCAGCCCGTCTCCCCTGTCGGCGGAGCTGCTGCAATTCCGGGATGAAGCCGTGAAATACTGGGCCCGGTATCAGGAGAACGCCGACGGGCAGCTGACCACCGCACTGGACCCGGAGAAGTACAGTCAGTATCCCATCCAGGGCGGTCAGAGCGTCAGCCTGGAGGAATGGGACAGCCGGTTCCCGGAGGGGGTTAGCCCGGACATCAGCGGGTACCAGGAGCGATGGCTGTTCCAGCTGGAGGATGGCCGTCAGCTGCTGCGGCTGGACGATCAGCTGTATTTGCTGCAATATCACCAGGCTGACGGGGAAGTTTTCGAGATGCTGCGGCTGCGGCCGGTGCCGCTGGAGCCGGAGCGGGTGCTGGAGCTGGATCGCCTGCTGCTCAGCGTCAGCGGAGACGACAGCGTGGCGGCGATCAGCTTCTCCGGGGCCGTGGAGGCCGCTATGCGGCAGCTGCCGGATTACCGGCGGATGCTGGACGGCGGGGCGGATACCCTGCGGTACTGCTTCACCATGCTGGAGTGCCGGTATAACGGCGGGTATGGGATGCAGGCAGCCATGATGGCGGTGTGCCGGGATATTCTGGTGGACATGGGCGAGGATCCCGGCGATGACGGGTATGACGTGCAGACCTGGTATGACGAGCTGAAGGCCCGAGCCTTTTCCGTGTCGGAGGACCTGGCGCACCATCCGGGGTATGCTGTGCTGCTGGGGCTGGGGGTGTCCCAGCCTGACGGCACGGCGGCGATAACCTATGTGGACATGGACGGCGACGGACTGGCGGAGCGCCTTGCGGCAGAGAACGGAGGACTCCGGGTGCTGCGGTATGACGGCACGGAGGTGTGGTCCTCCGGCCCGGTGGGACAGAACGGGGATGAGGCCCTGTTCCTGCACCGGAACGGCGGGCAGTGGGAGCTTCTGCGCTATGGCCGGACGGCGGAGGAGCAGCTCTATGAGCTGCTGAGCCTGACCGGCGGCCGGGAGCGGCTGGTGCGGTCCCGGCATCTGGCCCACGGCGCGGCGGCAGAGAGCGTCCGGGTCTTTGCGGAGGATTTCCATACCCTGCTCTATGGCGCGGATGAGGCGGGGCTCTCCGACGGGTGCGAGATGCTGCTGCTATCCGTCAGGAACGGCGAGACCCGGGTGGGGCCGCTGTACAACTTCAGCGGCTATGAGATCGGAGAGGGAAACGGATGAACGGAAGCGGCTATACCATTGTACAGGCCGGGGCGGAGGTGCCGGCGGAGGAATTCGTCAGGCGGTATGTGGACCTGGCGGACCCCGCCGCCGGGTGTCGACCCTGCCCGGACTATGGGCGGTTCTGGACGTGCCCGCCCTATGACGTTCCGGCGGCGGACTACTGGGCGGGGTTTGACACGGTGCTGCTGGAGGGGATGCAGTTCCACTTCACCCCGGCCATGCTGGAGCGGCGGTTTGACCCGGAGGAGCTGGCGGAATATACCCGGCGGCTGACGGCGGAGCAGGCCCGGCAGATGGACCGGGCCCTGCGGCGGCAGTACCCCGGGGCGGCGGTGCTGACCACCGGAGGGTGCACACTGTGTGAGGAATGCACCCGGCCCATGGGGCGGCCCTGTCGCCATCCGCAGGCGGTGGGGTACAGCCTGGAATCCCTGGGCTGCGATGTGGGCGCCGCCGCCCGGGGGGAACTGGGCTGGGAGCTGCTGTGGCCCCGGCGGGACCGGCTGCCCCGATATCTGACGCTGCTGTGCGCCGTGCTGCGGTGACATACAAAATTTTTGAAAGTTTTTCAAAATTCGGGTTGATTTTTCAGTATTGTATGTGTATAATGAATTTATATTCAGAGTCACCTCCGAGACTCCTGAATCGAAGCAGGACCGCCAGGCGGTCTGCCTGACTTCGCTGATTTCCCCCTTCCCCCCTATAGCAAAAGCGCCGGTATCGCACGATACCGG
>NZ_JAJEPW010000056.1:0-19153 GCF_020687045.1 Brotocaccenecus cirricatena | reverse complement strand
GTCCGCTGCACTCCCGCATGGCGGAGAGCACCGCAATGGGAATGGCCAGCTTCAGGGCGCAGGAGAAGTCCACCATCTTTCGTCCGCCCCCGGGGAGATATATAAGAATCAGTCCTGGGTCTCGATGAGGCCGTAGCCGCCGTTGTTGCGGCGGTACACCACGCACACGGCGGAGGTGTCCATGTTGCGGAACACATAGAAGGTGTGGTCCAGCAGGTTCATCTGGAGAATGGCCTCCTCGGTGGTCATGGGCTTCACGGCGAAGCGCTTGGTGCGCACCACGTCGAACTCCGGCTCCTCCACCACGTCGAACTCGGCGGGGATGTTGGAGGTCAGGGCGTCGGGCCGCAGGTTCCGGGCCAGACGGGTCTTGTTCTTGCGGATGCGGCGCTCGATAAAGGCCACGGCCTCGTTGATGGCGCCCCGCATGTCGCCGTCGGGGTCCTCCTCCTGGGCGCGGAACAGGGTGCCGTTGGCAGTGCGGATGGTCAGCTCCACCACGCAGCGGTTCTTTTTCTCCACGGCGAAGGTCACAAATGCGTCCGCTTCCTCCGGGAAATACCGATCCAGCTTGCTGATCTTCTTTTCGGCATATTCCTTGATGGAGTCGTTCAGGGCGATCTTCTTGCAGGTAAATGTGAACTTCATAGTTGGTTGCTCCTTTCGCAGGTATCCCTTTCGGGGCAAGGGTCGGGGAGATGGTTCCCCTTATCCTTGGGGGTATTATAACATATTGCCGGGCGCTTGAAAAGTAGCCCCGTGCATTTTTGGCAGTTATTCACAAAAAATTAAGATTTTCTTGTCATTCGACGGCATATGACAAAGGTTCCTATTTACACGGCGGCCAGAATGGCGTATCATAAGCATCGGAAGCTTTCCAATATCCCACCCGCTTGGGCCGCCCTGCTTGCAGGGCGGCTCCTTTTTTCCGCAGGCCCTTGACAAACCGGGAGGCTGGGGTATCATGGGCTGTGAGAAAAGCAGCCGGCAGGGAGGAAACCATTATGCGCGGTAAGAAAATGTCCCAGGCCATGGTCTTCATCGTGCTGTTCGGCATCGTCAGCCTGTTTTCGGACATGACCCACGAGGGCGCGTCCAGCATCCGGGGAGCGTATCTGGCCCTGCTGGGGGCCTCCGCCGGGACCATCGGGTTCATTTCGGGCCTGGGGGAGCTGGTGGGCTGCTCCATGCGGTATGTGTTCGGCAAGCTGACGGATAAGGGCAAACACTACTGGCCCATGACCATCGCCGGGTATGTGCTGGACGTTCTGGCGGTTCCGGCCCTGGCCCTGGTAGGGGACCACGGCTGGATCTGGGCCTGTGCCCTGCTGGTGATCCAGCGCATGGGCAAGGCCATCAAAAAGCCCGCCAAGGACACCATCATGTCCTTTGCCGCCTCCCAGGAGGGGGTGGGCAAGAGCTTCGGCATCCAGGAAGTGCTGGACCAGATCGGCGCGTTCCTGGGGCCGGTGCTGCTGTATGTGGTGATGCTGCTGAAAACCGACGGCACCACCTTCCAGGTGTATGCCACGTGCTTTGCGGTGCTGGCCATTCCCGGGGCCATCACGCTGATCCTACTGCTGGTGACCCGGCGGAAGTTCCCCAACCCGGAGCACTTCGAGCCGGAGCCCAAGGAGTATGTCCCCTTCCACATGAAAAAGGAGTTCATCCTGTATATCGCCGGCATCAGCCTGTTTGCCTTTGGCTTTATCGACTATTCCATCATCATCATGCATGTCTCCCGGACCTTCACCGGTGTGGCGGCGGGCCTGCAGGAAACGGGAAGTCTGATCTCCAGCGGAACGCTGCCGCTGCTGTATGCCGGAGCCATGCTGGTGGACGCGGTGGCGGCCCTGTTCTTCGGGCTGCTGTATGACAAGAAGGGGGTCCGGGCCCTGGTGTGGAGCACGGTGCTGTCGGCGCCCTTCGCCATCTTCGTGTTCGCCGGGCACTCGGTGGCCTCCCTGCTGGTGGGCATCGCCCTGTGGGGCGTGGGCATGGGCGCCCAGGAGTCCATCCTGAAGGCGGCGGTCAGCTCCATGGTGCCCAAGGCCAGCCGGGCCACGGGCTACGGCGTGTTCGAGTGCGCCTTCGGCGTGTTCTGGTTTTTGGGCAGCTGGCTGCTGGGTGTGCTGTACGACGTCAGCATCCCGGCCATGATCGCCGTGTCCGTGGCGGCCCAGCTGGCGGCCATCCCCCTGTACATCGCCTCCTCCCGGCGGCAGCTTACAGCCAACCCATAAGCTGCACAAAGCTCCAGAGGAGCTTCGCGCCATAGAAGATGATGACCCCGCCGCAGACCTTGTTGATGACGTTGAGGATCTTTTCGTTGAACCGGCTGCCCAGCAGGGACACCACCGTGGACAGGGTCAGAAACCACAGGGCGGAGGCGCTGCCGAAGCCGCAGATAAACGGCAGGTCGCCGCCCTCCGGCAGGCTGGCCCGGAAGGCTCCCAGCATCATGGTGCCGTCGATGAGGGCCTGGGGATTGATCCAGGTGACCACAAAGGCGGAGGAGATCAGCTTCCAGAGGGGGACGTTGACGTCCCGGCCGCCCTCCAGGGAGGCCCTGGACCGCAGAAGGCCAATGCCGATCCAGATGACGATGAGACTGCCGATGCCCAGGATGACCTTCTGCAGCCAGGGCAGGGCCTGCATCAGCGCCCCGGCCCCCAGGAAGCACGACACCCCCAGAGACACGTCCCACAGGATGACGATCAGGGCGGTGAGATACACCCGGCTGCGCCGCTGGGTCAGGGCGCTGTTGATGACGAACAGGTTCTGCAGCCCGATGGGGGCCACATACGCCAGGCCCATGGTGAGGCCCTGAAGATATATACGCATTTGCTATTTACTCCTTTTTTCTTATCTGCTATAATCGTATCATAATCCCGGGAAAAAGCAAGAGCGCAGAAAATTATGAGCAGGTCAGGAGGAGCTTACCATGTCCCATTACGACTGCCCCTGTATGGAAAAATGTCCCCTGCACTGGGCCATGAGCCGCATCGGCGGCAAGTGGAAGGTGCAGATCCTCTGCTCCGTGGCCAACGCCGGGACCATCCGCTACAACGCCCTGCGGGCCAAGCTGGACGGCATCAGCAACACGGTGCTCTCGGCGGCCCTGCGGGAGCTGGAGGGGGACGGCCTGGTGCGGCGGCAGGCCTATCCGGAGGTGCCGGTGCGGGTGGAGTACAGCGCCACGGAGCGCTGCATGCGCCTGCTGCCGGTGCTGGAGAGTCTGTCCGACTGGGCCGAGGCGGAGATGGACGGCCCGGAAGAAAAATTCCCGGAATAGGGGGAATTCTTGAAAAAAAGTGTTGACAACATGGGCGGCGCTGTGGTATATTAATTCTTGCCTGTCGGGGAGACGACATGGCGGCGTAGCTCAGTTGGCTAGAGCATGCGGTTCATACCCGCAGTGTCACCGGTTCGAATCCAGTCGCCGCTACCATCGACCGGTGAGACGCGGGAGCGTCTCGCCGGTCACCCCCTCAGCAAACAAAGACGGCCCGTTGGTCAAGTGGTTAAGACACGGCCCTTTCACGGCTGTAACATGGGTTCGAGTCCCGTACGGGTCACCACTTCGGCAATCCGTAAACGGGATTGCCGAATAAACGGAGGCTTAGCTCAGCTGGTTAGAGCGCCTGCTTCACACGCAGGAGGTCACTGGTTCGAGTCCAGCAGTCTCCACCAAAAAGTTCCTGATTTCTGACGAAATCAGGAACTTTTTTGCATATATGGCTCGAAATAGAGACGCGTTTTTTTGCGTTTTTCATTTGACCCAAACGCTGACCCAAAAGCCGAAATGACGGGAGTGGAACGGATAGCATCATCCGCCCCTCTCCCCACTATTTTTTTGTGGTTACATGGCCTGGCTGATAACGCTGCCGATGGTATCGGCGGCGGAGCGCTTCATCCCCTCCGTGGCGTGGGTGTAGGTGCTGAGGGTAAAGCCCGCGTCGTAGTGTCCCAGCGCACCGGACAGCGTCTTGACGTCCACGCCGTACTTGAGGGACAGCGTGGCGAAGGTGTGTCTGAGGTCGTGAAAGCGTATGTGCTCCGCGCCGATAGCCTTCAGGATCTTCTCATGGGTGTGCCGGAAGGAGCCCGGGTCGAACATGGTACCGGTTTTGGGCGATACGAACAGGTAAGGACTGTGGGGGTGCTTTGCGTGCTCCTCCACCAGCAGCTCCACCGCCCGCTGCGGGATAGCCAGCTTATCATACAACGGGGTGACGAGATGGATGAGAGGGCATCTCAAGCATCTCGCGGGACTGCATCATAGCACGCGTGTTTTTGAAATCGTTGCATACTGCTGTCCGAAATCTTGACTTGCGAAAATTTTTTCTGTAAGATATTTTTGAGAGGAGGAGGTTTCATGGACATTCCGCGTCGAAAAAACCGCCAGCATTCGGATAAGCTGACGGCAGAGCTGCTGTTTTTCTGTTTTTGGCTGACCCACTGCGGTGAGGTGGAGCTGGGCGCGTATGCCTGGTATGGTCAGCATTCAACCGCCTCCTACCGGCGCTACGCCAAGGAGCTGGAGAAGATCGGCGCTATACCGCGCATGAAGCTGCGGGGAGATGACCGGGACTGCAGGCATAACCGCCGGTTCATCTCCGACCCACCGGTAGAGAACTTCGCGCCGGAGATACGATTTGATTGGGAGGATGACCACCTGCGGCGTTTGGCGCGGCTGGTGTGCATGGCGGCGTCGGTGCTTGCGCCCGATGGAGAACTGTCGGCATTTGACAACGCCATCGAGGACTACCGGTATTATGATTTGCACTACCCCGACTACCACGCGGCGTATGAGGGGCTGGACGCCCGCACGTTCCGGCGTGATAAGCAGGCGGTGCGGCAGGTGCTGCTGCTGTGGAAAGACGACGATACGGCCAGCAAGCAGCAGGATGAGGATGTAGAGGAGGAGATCACGGCGGAGTTTCTGGCGTGGCTGAAGAAGCTGTGAGCGCACGGCTGCCACGCCTATTCTTTGGTTACAGCGGGGTCAAATTACGCATACCATGACCAGCGTAGTAGTTTTCGGTACTTGTCGCAAGATGCAAGCCAATAACCCAAGAAATAACGCAAGAACATCTTACGTTATTTTTAATAACATAAGAAAAGCTCGAAAAAAGTCAAGGAATGTCTTGCGAATTTTCTTCACTTCTTGCGTTCTATATGTTAGAATGGGTGCAAAGGAGTGATTTGTATGGTAGAAAAGGAGCTTCACGATCTGATTGAAAGCATTCGGGTTCGTGGCTGTGAAGGACAAATCATAGAAGTAAAGGCGGCACGGCAGGGCTGTCCTGAAAGGTTATATGATACGATCTCTGCGTTTTCCAATCAAAATAGCGGGGGAATCTTTGTGTTCGGCTTGGAGGAAAAGAACGGCTTCGCAAAGGTGGGCGTCTACGACGCACAGGACTTGGAGCGCAAGGTAATGGAATACTGCGAACAAATGACGCCGATCGTTCGACCGCAATTTACCGAGGTGGATGAAGATGGGCTTACATTTGTCTCTGCGGAGATCCCACCCGTTGATATTGCGGAACGCCCTTGCTTCAAAACAGCCAAGGGACGGCTGCACGGGTCCTATATCCGCGTAGGTGACGGAGACAAGCCCATGACGGAGTACGAAGTATACAGCTACGAGGCGTTCCGAAAGAAATATCAAGACGATATTCGTCCAGTGGAGAGGGTGTCCTTCCAATCGCTGGATATGTCTAAGGTAAAAACGTATTTGGAGAGAAAAACATGTGCGCGTCCGAATTTGGCGGGTATGTCGGAGGCACAGCAGTATGAACTGACCGGCATCACGCGGGATGGGAAAATCACCATGGCGGCATTGCTGCTGTTCGGACTCTACCCGCAGGCGTTTTATCCGCATCTGAGCATCATTGCCACCTGTGTACCCGCAGAGCAAATGGGCGTTCTTGACGCAGAGGGCAACCGATTCAGCGACACAAAGCGGATCGAAGGTACGCTTCCGGATATGCTGGAGGGTGCGTTGACCTTTGTTCGAGCCAATATGCGGACGGCCACAAGGATCGACAAAGAAACAGGCGAGAGAATTGATATTCCGCAGTACCCTATGGACGCTGTCCGCGAGGCGATACTCAATGCGTTGGTACACCGGGATTATAGTCTGCATACCGAGGGAATGCCGATCCAGTTGGTCATGTATTCCAATCGGATCGAGATCACAAATCCGGGTGGGCTTTATGGTAGATTGACTCTCGACCAGTTGGGCAATGCCCAGCCGGATACCCGAAACCCGGTTCTTGTTACCGTAATGGAGACCCTGGGGGAAACTGAGAATCGCTATTCCGGGATTCCTACGATTCGGTTTGCCATGAAAAACCGCAACCTGCCAGAGCCGGTATTCGCGGATCGGCGCAGCGAATTTGTCGTGACGCTGTACAATAGTGAGCATGGTGCAGCGGGAAGTGTCGGCGACGAGGATGTAAAACAAGCTAACGTGCAAGACGAAAAAGGTCTGCTGAAATTCTGCCGTACACCTCGAAGCCGCAGCGAGATCATTGCATATCTAAATATTGCGTCAGGGCAGTATGCCCTGCGGCGTTACCTTGATCCTCTCGTAGAGTGCGGAGCGATTCGGATGACGCTGCCCGATAAACCCCGCAGTCCCAAGCAGCGATATGTGGCAGTGGAGGAGTGACACAGTTTATTATGTCTTTTTCCGTGACCCAAAAGCCGAGAGGTCAGGAAAGCACCGGAGAGGGGCGGATGGCATCATCCGTCCCTCTCCGGCTGTTTTTTGCGGGCTACATGGTCTGACTGATGACACTGCCGATGGTATCGGCGGCACCCGCGGCCTTACACAGGCAGCTCACCGGGTAAGGCTGTGGAAGGCTGCTTCTCCATCGCCCTGCCGTGCGCCTGCACATTTACCGAGCGAAACCGCGGACAATTCAAGCTGCTGCCGAACTGGTGGGCGAGTATATACTTTTATAACCATGAACACATACCGCTTGCTACAAAAATGGTCCCCTACGGAAGTTCGATTTGGCACCCCTCACAGATAGTGCCCTAAGTTTTGTCTACTCGGCAGGGGGCGGCACAGGGCACTGTCCAGTTTATGGGACACCTCTTTCTGTAGAATGGGTATTGTAAAGAACGATACAGATCGGAAAGGGAGGAAGCAACATGTTCAAGATCGGTTTTAATGGTTCCGCAGAAGAGCATCGCAAGGCACCTGGGGAGGCGCACTCCATTTGCCCCGCAGTTACGCCGAGAAAATCGGTCGTTCGCGTCCATTTTCCGGCGCGGAATATGAATCTGTCTTACTACAATGACGCCTTTGACCTGAAATGCGGAGATATCGTTTTTGTGGAGGGCAAGCTGGAGGGCCTGCGTGGCCGCGTGGTGGATGTCGCGTACAATTTCAAGATCAAGCTATCTGACTACAAGCGGGTCATCAGCGTGGCCGACACAAATGTACAGGGCGAGTTCTTCTTCGCCGGGTCGCACTTCGTCACGTTCGACCGCAGCACTCTTCCTTACGAAAAGGTCATCACTTGGTTTAAGTCACCCGCCACGGAGGATGAGATATTTGTTTCCGGCAATGATGATTGCGGCTTCCTGCTGCATGATCTGAGCGCCATGAGCATCAGCAGGGCAACTGCCGATCGCGGCCACGATTACTACACGGACAATCGGATACGGTACATTTCTCTGGACAATACCCATGTGCGGGCCATTGTGGAGGGATCGCGGCCTTACGAGCTGGCGTGCGACTATGCTAACGGCGAGATCAGAAACCTGGTTTGCGACTGCTTCTGCAGCGAGCCGTGCAAGCATAAATTCGCAGCCATGCTGCAGCTGAAGGAGACGCTGGAACTCATTGAGAAGAACTACCCTGCACAGCTTGAGGCGACGCAGTATTTCGCCGCCGTCTGCAAGGGGACGCTGCTGAACTTTGCGCTGGACGGCAAGGAAACCGGCAGCATCGTGCTTTGAGGGACGCGGGAGGCATCGTAAACGCAAGGCGGTATGTATGACACCATCCACACCCCCGACTATTTCTCAGATTTACAATATCTGACAAATGGAGCTGCGCAGGGCGCGGCAGGGGATGTTCCCCTGCCAGGCCTTGCGCAGCTTCTCCTTTTTACTCTTTCAATCCACGGGAATACCCGACCCGCACAGTATGGCATAGCATACAAAAAAAGTCAATGTTTTTTGGCAATTATCCTTATTACTGAAGTCTTTACAAGCCTCAGCGAGTGTGGTATGGTTAAAGCATCAACATATGCGCGTTAAAAAATATATGACAGGATGTGATCGCCATGTATCCTGCCCATATCCGCGAAACCGGAGAGCGGCAAACCGTCCAGGAGCATTGCCGGAACACGGCGGCGCTGGCCGCAACCGCACTGCGGCCACTGGGTCTGGAAAAAAGCGCCTATCTGGTCGGTCTGCTCCACGACGCCGGAAAAAACAAACAGGAGTATGCGCAATACCTTTCGGAGGCTGTCAGCGGCGGGAACGCCGTCCGTGGCAGTGTCAACCATACCTTCGCCGGCGTGCGCCTTCTGCTGGATCGTTGGCACGGCGGCTGCGGTACATTCTCCTATTCCGACGTGACCGCAGAGCTGCTGGCCTTTGCCGTTGGCTCACATCACGGCCTGTTTGACTGTGTCGATCCCCAGCAGCACAGCGGTTTTTTTCATCGCCAGACCAAGGAGGGAATCTTTTACGACGAATCCCGACAGGGCTTTTTGGCACAGGTTGCCGCCGAGGAGGAGCTGGAGCATCTGTTCCGCGACGCCATCCGGGAGATGACCCCGATGCTGGATCGGCTGGCGGCTCTGTCCACCCAAGCGGACGACAATGAGGCGGATCGGGAGACCGCATTTTATATCGGGCTTCTGGCACGGATGCTCCTGTCCGCCGTGATCGAGGGGGATCGCGCAGATACCGCCGCTTTTATGGATGGGGTAGAACCGCCCGTGTTCCCAGAGGATATGCGGCCGATCTGGGCAGAACGGCTGGCGTTTATGGAGAAGAAGCTGGCGGCATTCCCGCGAAAAACGCCCATTGATCTGGCGCGCCAGACCATCTCCGACACCTGTGCCGCCGGCGCCGCCGGGTCCGGAGGTGTCTACCGCCTGAATGTTCCCACCGGCGGTGGAAAAACGCTGGCCAGTCTCCGCTTCGCATTGACACACGCGGCAAAGCGGAACTGCTCCCGAATTATCTTCACCGCGCCGCTGCTGTCGATCCTGGATCAAAATGCCCATGTCATCCGCGATTACATGGGAGACGACACCTTGATACTGGAGCATCACTCCAACCTTGCCGAGCCGAAGGAGGCACCGGAGCGCTTGCAGGAGCTGGAGCTGCTCACCGCCTCCTGGTCGGCGCCGATCATTATCACCACGCTGGTGCAGCTGCTGAACACCTGCTTCAGCGGAAAGACCAGCGCCATCCGCAGATTTCACGCGCTGTGCGGCAGCGTCATCGTGATCGATGAGGTGCAGACGGTTCCCGGCAAAATGCTGACGCTGTTCAATTTGGCTGTCAACTTTCTGTCTGAGATCTGCGGCGTCACTATTGTTCTATGCTCCGCCACCCAACCCTGTCTGGAGGTGGTCGACCATCCGCTGCGCCGCCAGCCCGTCGATCTGGTTCCGCAGCAAAAGGCGCTGTGGGACATCTTCAAGCGCACCGATATCCAAAATGCCGGATGTGCCAGACTGGAGGAACTCCCGCAGATCGTCATGGGGGCGCTGTCGTCGTGTGACAGTCTGCTGGTGGTGTGCAACACGAAAAAGGAGGCGGCGTTCCTGTTCGAATCGCTGCAAGCCGCGAATTGCCGGTGCTTCCATCTGTCCGCCGCCATGTGCGTCCAACACCGCAGGGAGACTCTGCAAGCCTTACAGTCCGCGCTGGACAAGCCCTCCGCCGACAGGCAAAGGGTGGTCTGTGTCTCCACGCAGGTGATCGAGGCCGGTGTGGACATCTCCTTCCAGCGGGTGATCCGCTTCTCCGCTGGAATGGACAGCGTCGTGCAGGCGGCGGGGCGGTGCAACCGGCATGCCGAGCAAAAGGAGCCCGCCCCTGTCCGCCTCATCCGGTGTACCGACGAGCGGCTGCGCGGTCTGGACGACATCGTGCGCGGGCAGAACGCCACCACCGCGCTGCTGACCGCCTTTTCCAAAACGCCAGAGGGTTTCCGATACGATCTGTCCTCCGAGGAGGCCATCCGGTTCTACTATCGCCGGCTATACGCAGAGATGGAGCCCGGCTTTCAGGACAACCAAACTCCGGCGCACGGTTCCCTCTATCATCTGCTGGCGGACAACCCCCGGTATGCAGACGCCAACTGCGCGCAGGCGGAGCGCTACCTTCTGCGGCAGGCGTTCCGGCTGGCAGGCAGTCTTTTTCAGGTATTCGACGAGGACACGAGGTCCCTGCTCGTACCCTACGGAAGAGGGCGCGAGCTGCAAAACACGCTGCGAAACGCCGCTCAGGTCTACGGGCAGAAAGATTGGGCGGTCATACGCGGCTGCATTGACGAGGCCAAAGGCTACTGCGTCAGCGTCTACCGTTATCAGCTGGAGCGGCTTGAGGCTCTCGGCGCCGTGACCTCTCTGTTCGACGGCGGCATACTGCTGTTGTCCGACGGCTTTTATAACGAACATACCGGTTTTTCTCTGGAGGCCGGTACCCGTGATTTTCAGGAGGTGTAGTGATTGAAAACGGAACATCCAAACATCGTAGAATTTGAAGTATTTGGCGACTACGCCCTCTTCTCTGACCCTCTCATGCGTCTGGGCGGTGAAAAGTGCAGCTATCAGGTACCCACCTATGAGGCGCTGAAGGGCATTTTATCCTCCGTATACTGGAAGCCCACCTTCATCTGGCGGATCATGGACGTGCGGGTCATGAACCCGATTCAGACCGAGGTGAAAGGTATCCGCCCCATCAAATACAGCGGCGGCAACGATCTGGCCTATTACACCTATTTGAAAAACTGCCGCTATCAAGTGCGGGCATGCTTTGCGTGGAATGACAACCGTCCGGAGCTGTGCGGCGACCGAAATGAGAACAAACATCACTGCATTGCCCGTCGAATGATCGAAAAGGGCGGGCGGCGGGACATTTTTCTGGGTACCCGGGAATGTCAGGGCTATGTAGAGCCCTGCGTATTCGGAAACGGCGCAGGCGCCTACGACGATCTGCCGGAGCTGGGCTTCGGGCTGATGTACCACGGCATCACCTACCCGGACGAGGCCTACTCGGAGGAGACCCGCGGACGGATGACTGCCCGATTTTGGTACCCGGTCATGAAAAACGGCGTCATCCACTTTCTCCCGCCGGAGGAATGTCCGGGGCAGAAACCTCTGCGGGAGATGCCTATGAAGAGTTTTTCCGCCGATGAGGGCAATTTTATCGGTCTGCGGGAATTTGGGGAGGTGGAGTAAATGGGACTGATGCAGCAGGCCTATGACACCTACTGTGCCATGGCGCCGCAATACGCCGGCATCTACGGCAAGGCGAAGGAGCCGCTGGTTCCTGTTTCGCACCAAATCGTAAACGCAGAGCTGGAGCTCACTCTGGACGCGGACGGTCATCTGCTGGACGCCCGCTCCGTCGAGGCAGAGCAGGCCGCCACCATCATCCCTGTGACGGAGAGCTCCTCGGGGCGAACCGGCAAAGCCCCCGGCGCACATCCTCTGTGCGACCAGATCCAGTTTCTCTCCCCGCTGTATCCCGCCAAATATGAAAGCTATCTGACACAGCTGCACCGCTGGGAGCTATCACCCTACAGCCTCCCCAAGCTCTCCGCCATCGCCCGCTATGTGGAGAGGGGGACAATTGTTGAAGATCTGGCGCAGCGGGGCGTGATCTCCCTGGACGAAAAGGGGCTTCCCGCCAAGGAAAAGCAGATGGTCCGCTGGCGCGTAGAGACAGGCGCGGAAAATGAAACGCCCGCCTGCTGGCAGGACCAGAGCCTCTTTCAAGCCTTTATCGACTACTATGCATCCACGAAATCTGAGAAGCCCGCGTTTTGCATGGTTACCGGCAAAAACGCCCCGCCCGCCAGCCAGCACCCCAAGAAGATCATCAACCTGTGCGCCAACGCCAAGCTGATCTCCGCCAATGACACCAGCGGCTTTACCTATCGGGGCCGCTTCACAGACGATTCGCAGGCCGCGACCATGAGCTATGAGGCGTCGCAGAAGATCCACAGCGCGCTGCACTGGTTGGCGGCGACCCAAGGCGTCTTCATCGGTGGGCGCACCTTCCTGTGCTGGAATCCGCAGGGCATCGAGATCCCCAAACCGCAGGCCGCCTTCCTGCGGCGGAGCACCGCCAAGCAGATAAAATACTCCGACTACCGAAAGGCGCTGTCGGAGACTCTCCGGGGCTGGCAGGAGACGATCCCGCGGGACGCCGGCGCCGTGGTGGCCGCCTTTGACGCCGCCACATCCGGACGCCTTTCCCTCACCTATTACAGCGAGCTTCCGGTCTCTGATTTTCTGGAGCGCCTGCACAACTGGGATGCACTTTGCTGCTGGGAGCATTCCTCCTTCGGCATACAGTCGCCCTCGCTTTCGCAGATCGCGGACTGCGCCTTCGGCACGGTGCGCGTCTCCGACAAGCATACAAAGCTGGAAACGGACGAGCGCGTCATGCGCCAGCAGGTACAGCGGCTGCTCTCCTGCCGGGTGGACCGGGGCAAAATGCCGGCGGATATCGCCCGCGCTGCGGCGGCCAAGGCGTCCAACCTGCAGATCATGGACGCCGCCCTGCGGGAAACGGTATTGTTCACCGCCTGCGCGGTGCTTCGGAAATACAAATATGATTGGTACAAGGAGGAATGGGGCATGGCACTGGAACCGCAGAAGAAGGATGTCAGCTATCAGTATGGACGGCTTTTGGCCGTGTTTGAAAAACTTGAGCGAGACACCTATGACCCCAATGAACAGCGAGAACCCAACGCGATCCGGATGCAGTCCGTGTTCGCAAAGCGTCCACTCTACGCCAGCCGGATCATCTGGGAGCAGTTGAAAAAGGCGTACTACCCCAAACTCAAGCCCGGCGCCAGAACAAAATACGACCGCATCATCGAGCAGATCATCCAAGAAATTTCCTCCTTCCCGCAGGCGGAACAGGAGGAGGCCCTGAAGGACACCTATCTCTTTGGGTACTATCTGCAGCGCAGTGCGCTGTACACATCCGGCAAGACCGAAAACAGTCAGGAGGAAGAATAAATGAGCAGCTTGCAAAACAAGATCGATTTTGTGGCACTGGTCTCCGTGACCCACGCCAACAGCAACGGCGACCCTCTGAACGGCAATCGCCCCCGCACCGACCTGAACGGCTTCGGTGAGATCTCCGACGTGTGCATCAAGCGCAAGATCCGCAACCGGATGCAGGATCTGGGCGAGCCCATCTTCGTTCAGTCGGAGGATCGGTGCAGCGACGGCTGCGGCAGCCTCAGTGAGCGGGCCTCCGCCGCTATGAAGGGCATCAAGGATCGGGAGGAATATGCCCGGCACGCCTGCGAAACGTGGCTGGACGTGCGTACCTTCGGGCAGGTCTTTGCCTTCAAGGATGCCAAGGGCTTCTCCTGCGGTGTGCGCGGCCCCGTCTCTATCCATCAGGCGTCCAGCCTGTCCCCCGTGGAGATCGAGTCCCTCCAGATCACCAAGAGCGTGAATGGTGAGAAGAAGGAAAAGGGTGAGAACCGCGCCTCCGACACCATGGGCATGAAGCACTTTGTCCGCTTCGGCCTGTACGAGGTCAAGGGCTCCATCAATGTCCAGCTGGCGGAAAAGACCGGCTTCTCCGAGGAGGACGCCGACACGGTCAAGGAATGTCTGCGCACCCTTTTTGTGAATGATGCCTCCTCCGCACGGCCCGACGGCTCCATGGAGGTGGTGAAGCTGTTCTGGTGGCAGCACAGCTGCAAGGACGGGCAGTATTCCTCCGCAAAGGTCCACCGCTCCGTCAAGGTCGCGCTGCGGGACGCAGGTACCATCCCCACCTCCGCAGACGACTATGTGATCTCGCTGGAGGCGCTGCCGGGGCTGGAGCCGGAGGTGATCGATGGCGTATAGCGAGGAGGACTTCCTACAGCTCTCCGGCTTACAGCATTTCCGGTTTTGCAGGCGGCGGTGGGCGCTGATCCACATCGAGCACCAGTGGGCGGAAAACTACCGCACCATTGACGGCGCGATCCTCCACGAAAATGCCCACGACACGGCCTTTCAGGAGCGGCGGGGCGACCGGTTCATCACGCGGGGCGTCAGCGTCTATTCCGCAGAGTTGGGTGTATCCGGACAGTGCGATGTACTGGAATACCATCGGGGCGCCGCGGGAATCCCTCTCTCCGGGAAAGAGGGCCTGTGGCAGCCGTATCCGGTGGAGTACAAGCGGGGCCGCCCCCGCGAGGACACCGGTGACACCCTGCAGCTATGCGCGCAGGCCATGTGCCTGGAGTCCATGCTCTGCTGCGACATCCCCGAGGGCGCACTCTATTATGGGGAAATCCGCCGACGGGAGCGGGTGTCCTTCACCCCGGAGCTGCGCGCAGAGGTACGAGAGCTGCTGGTGGAGATGCACGAGTTGTACCGTCGGGGCTATACCCCCAAGGTCAAGCCCACCAAATCCTGCAATGCCTGCTCCTTGAAGGAGCTGTGCCTGCCCAAGCTGATGAAAAGCAGAGCCGTCTCCGCGTATCTCCGGGCGGCCATGGAGGAATCACCATGAAGCAGCTTCTCAACACGCTATTTGTCACCTCCGAGGACATTTACCTCTCGCTGGAGGGGGAAAATGTGCTGGCAAGCCGAGATAAGACAGTTATCGCCCGCTACCCGCTGCACACGCTGCAAGCCATCGTCAGCTTCTCCTACGCCGGTGCCTCCCCTGCGCTGATGGGCAAATGTGCGGAGGCCGGGATCGGTCTGGCCTTCTGCTCCCCGCACGGACGTTTCCTTGCCCGCATCTGCGGCGAGAGCAGCGGCAACGTGCTGCTCCGTCGTGAACAGTACCGCATCGCCGATGACCCCGCCCGCAGCTGTGAAATAGCCCGCACCATGATCTTCGGCAAGCTATGCAACGGTGCCGCCAGCATCCAGCGTACTCTGCGGGATCACGCGCCCCGCGTAGCGGACTGCGGACTGGAAAACGCCGCTGCCAACATCCGGGATATGCTGCCACAGGTGCTGGCTGCCGCCGACTTAGATACCCTGCGTGGAATAGAGGGCGCTGCCGCCACCGCGTATTTTGGCGTCTTCGACCATATGCTCCTGAACCGGAAGGAGGCGTTTTTCTTCCACGGCAGAAGCCGCCGTCCGCCGCTGGATCGGGTAAACGCCATGCTGTCCTTCGCCTACAGTCTTCTGGCGCACGACTGTGCCAGCGCCTTGGAAAGCGTGGGACCGGACAGCTATGTGGGCTTCCTCCACCGCGACCGACCGGGACGGCAGTCGTTGGCGCTGGATCTGATGGAGGAGCTGCGCCCCTGTATGGCAGACCGCTTTGTGCTGACCCTCGTGAACAATCGGATGCTGCGCCCGGAGGACTTTCAGATGCAGGACAGCGGCGCGGTGCTGCTGTCCGATGACGGACGCCGGAAATTCCTGAAGACCTGGCAGGAGCGGAAGCGGGACACACTGACCCACCCCTATCTGGGGGAAAAGCTGAGCTGGGGCATGATCCCCTATGTGCAGGCGCTGCTGTTGGCTCGCTGCCTCCGCGGCGACTTGGACGGCTATCCGCCGTTTTTATGGAAGTGACACTATGCTGGTGCTGATCACATACGATGTAAACACTGAGGACGCCGCCGGGCGCAAGCGCCTGCGGCAGATCGCCAAAAAGTGCGTGGACTATGGACAGCGGGTGCAGAATTCCGTGTTTGAGTGTCTGCTGGACGCAGGGCAATGCCGCCGTCTGCAGGCGCAGCTTCTGTCCATCATGGATCCTGAGAAGGACAGTCTCCGCTTTTACTATCTGGGGAAGCAATATGAGAAAAAAGTAGAGCATTTCGGTGCGAAGAGCACCTATCTGCCGGAGGATTCCCTGATCCTCTGACGCACACCGTCCGGCACAGTGGAGGTTACGGTGCGCGGATATCCTCTCTCCCGTCCCCGCGAAGTCCAAGTGACCAGTGATTGCCGGGAGGTTCGCAAGGCTTTTCTCGATGCAACGCCGTTCTTTTCCCGGGTTTCTTAGGATGCCACCCCCCGTGTTTTTCCCCAAAAACGCAAAAATTCTACTTATTTGTCAAAGATTCACAGATAAAACTGTGCATCTTTGCTGTCGCCCCCCTCGCGGGGGGCGTGGATTGAAATATCACAAATGCCGTGTTTACTTCTTTTCGCAGACCGTCGCCCCCCTCGCGGGGGGCGTGGATTGAAATATTCAGATAGTCAACACAAGACCGCAAAAGCTGAGTCGCCCCCCTCGCGGGGGGCGTGGATTGAAATAAGAACCTGCGACCAAATAGCAAAACCACGGCGGTCGCCCCCCTCGCGGGGGGCGTGGATTGAAATAACTCCCCGGTCCCCTCAAAGCGTTGTAAATGTTAGTCGCCCCCCTCGCGGGGGGCGTGGATTGAAATACGTATTTTGGGCCGTAATTTCGGCGGGATAGGTCGCCCCCCTCGCGGGGGGCGTGGATTGAAATAAATCCTGGCACGGCGATCCACCCGTGATAACATCGTCGCCCCCCTCGCGGGGGGCGTGGATTGAAATGCCAAAGAGGGGCTAATTATCTTGCATATGCGCGTCGCCCCCCTCGCGGGGGGCGTGGATTGAAATGCTTTTCTTCCGATTCGCGCCGCCAAAAATGTGGTGGTCGCCCCCCTCGCGGGGGGCGTGGATTGAAATCCCTTCCAAGGTCTTTGCCGGAATCGGCGGTTTCGTCGCCCCCCTCGCGGGGGGCGTGGATTGAAATCCGAGAATCAGGAAAACAATGGACAGAGTAATAGCGTCGCCCCCCTCGCGGGGGGCGTGGATTGAAATACCAAGAGAAGTAAGCAGTGCAGCCATATAGAATGTCGCCCCCCTCGCGGGGGGCGTGGATTGAAATACCCAGACCGGCAGCTGTGCCAGTAATCCAGCCGGGTCGCCCCCCTCGCGGGGGGCGTGGATTGAAATCTGTGTTGACTATCTTAATAGCCTTTCCCATACTGTCGCCCCCCTCGCGGGGGGCGTGGATTGAAATCTTTCCGTCAATTTCGTGAAACATCATCAGCCGCGTCGCCCCCCTCGCGGGGGGCGTGGATTGAAATCTTAAAATTGGTTGCGGGAGCTGGAATTGAACCGTCGCCCCCCTCGCGGGGGGCGTGGATTGAAATCTGAACCTGACCACGGCGGCAACCCCGTGGGCCGTCGCCCCCCTCGCGGGGGGCGTGGATTGAAATGTTGCCCAAATAGTCACGGTCAATGATGTAATCCGTCGCCCCCCTCGCGGGGGGCGTGGATTGAAATGTTGAACACCGCCTTGCAGGCGTCGTACCCCTTGTCGCCCCCCTCGCGGGGGGCGTGGATTGAAATCTGATGGTGAACTTGTCCACGCCCCGTATGATTCGGTCGCCCCCCTCGCGGGGGGCGTGGATTGAAATGTAGCGGGCGCTGGCTTCTTCCATTTCCGCGATGTCGCCCCCCTCGCGGGGGGCGTGGATTGAAATCGACAGTCGCCCCCACGCTGTTGCTGGTGTTGGTCAGTCGCCCCCCTCGCGGGGGGCGTGGATTGAAATGTCCATGGTGCCCCGCTTGATATCGTTGAAGTTAATGTCGCCCCCCTCGCGGGGGGCGTGGATTGAAATATAGACGGTGTCCACCGCGGCCGGGATGACGCCATAGTCGCCCCCCTCGCGGGGGGCGTGGATTGAAATCAAAAAAAATTAAGATAGGACAAACAGAAAGAATGTCGCCCCCCTCGCGGGGGGCGTGGATTGAAATATAACGTACCGGGTCTAAAGAACCATCAGGCAAAGTCGCCCCCCTCGCGGGGGGCGTGGATTGAAATTTGTTCTTCTTTTGCTGTTCCGCGCTATCGCTTGTGTCGCCCCCCTCGCGGGGGGCGTGGATTGAAATGCCCAGACTGGTAAGCAGAGCAGCCACAAAAACACCGTCGCCCCCCTCGCGGGGGGCGTGGATTGAAATACAGGTTGTAACTTCTGCTTTCCGTGCTTGTGGTGTCGCCCCCCTCGCGGGGGGCGTGGATTGAAATTGCTGTGGAGTGGCTTACTAAGATAACTTTGTTTGTCGCCCCCCTCGCGGGGGGCGTGGATTGAAATATCCGGAAGCGCAGCGGCGTAGGCCACGCCACTGGTAGGTCGCCCCCCTCGCGGGGGGCGTGGATTGAAATACGACGAAGGGCCTGTATGCCGTGATGCTCTCCTAGTCGCCCCCCTCGCGGGGGGCGTGGATTGAAATAGTTATCTTTGACCGCTTTCTTCCCTTTGAGGAGGTCGCCCCCCTCGCGGGGGGCGTGGATTGAAATTATCAAAGTGAATTCCGCCAAGGTTAAAAAGAAGTCGCCCCCCTCGCGGGGGGCGTGGATTGAAATCCCTACACAGGCAGATTTGCGGCAGACCTGTTTAGTCGCCCCCCTCGCGGGGGGCGTGGATTGAAATTCATATGCGCGTTGCTGTCTGCCGTACTACGTTGCGTCGCCCCCCTCGCGGGGGGCGTGGATTGAAATGCTGCGCACACTTTGCCGTGTTCCCGGAAAAACTGGTCGTCGCCCCCCTCGCGGGGGGCGTGGATTGAAATGCCGGTGCCGTCGTAGATTTGCAGCGCAAGGGCGGTCGCCCCCCTCGCGGGGGGCGTGGATTGAAATCTCCCAGGGCTGCGCGGCATCGCCCAGGATTCGGGGTCGCCCCCCTCGCGGGGGGCGTGGATTGAAATCACGCCGTCCGTAAAGGTCCGCCGGGTGCGGCCCAGTCGCCCCCCTCGCGGGGGGCGTGGATTGAAATTGGCTCAGACCTTTTGATTTCAGCTGTCACACAAATCGTCGCCCCCCTCGCGGGGGGCGTGAAATAGCCGCATTCTGCGGTCAGTTACGAGAGCCAAACAATGTGTAAGTTATGTAGGTTTGTCAAACATATTGGACAGCGAACTCATTAGGCAAGAGCCAGCGGAGGGGTCTCATGGGCAAGTTGTTG
>NZ_JAJEPW010000055.1:0-19279 GCF_020687045.1 Brotocaccenecus cirricatena | reverse complement strand
GCTTTCAGCTCCGGCAGCTCCTTGCCCTTTGACCAGGTGGCGATATAGCCGAAGCTGTTCTCGCCGGTCTCAATGCCAAAATAGGCACAGACGGCGTAGGAAATGCTCTCTGCTTCAAATGCTGAAATTTGCATTTGAAGCATTATGCCCATAATACAATAATGCTCATTTGTTAGTTTCCCTTTCATAATTTCACATTCTCTGTTGAAAAGATGCACATTATCAGGTATAATGCATTTTAAGGATAGTTGCTCTACTTGCCTACTCAGAAAAAATGTCTATGAGGGATAGCTCCTTTATGGTGTGCAGGTTGTTAAGACGATACAGAAAGGATGGAAATATTATGAGTGAAACAAGAACAATTACTATGAAAACGAACTTTGAAGGACTTATTCGTTTGCTAGCAGATGGTCTCTATAGCACTTCAGATATTTTTGTCCGAGAATTAATTCAAAATGGACATGACAGCATTGTTCGCCGCGAGGCTTTAAAGGAATCTTTTTACCAAGGGGAGATTTCTATTACCTATGACAGTTCAGAAAAAAGCATTACTTTTGCGGATAACGGAATTGGAATGGACGAATCTGATATTGAAAACTTCTTATCTGTTATTGGTTCTACAGGTACTGGTATCTCCAAAGGGGAACTAGAAGATATGTTTTCCGAGGAACTGATTGGCCAGTTTGGAATTGGGATGCTGTCCTCTTTTCTTGTGGCAAGCAAAGTTTGCGTTCAAACCCATAAAGTCAACTCAGATACTGCATATCAGTGGGTTAATTATGGTTCAACTGAGTGTGAGCTTTCTTTGATAGACAGAAAAGAGGTCGGCACCGCTGTCACGGTATTTGTGCGCCCGGATTTTACCTATTTACTGGATCGGCAAAAGCTGGAAGAAATCATCCGCCGCTATTGTGACTTTATTTCAGTTCCTGTCAAAATAAATGGCACTGGCCCTGTTAATGCAATTTTCGCTCCTTGGGATAAGGAATATCAAACTGCGGAGCAGGAAATGGATACCTACAGCACATTTGTCAATCGGCGTTTCCCTGACATGTCTATGGATGTATTCCCAATCAACATTAACAAACAGGTAGAGGGTAAGGACTATCGGGCACAGGGAGTTCTGTATATTTCCAATCAGCATTTGGCTGGCCTGAATTCTACTGGTACGCTGGACATCTTTGTACGGAAAATGCTTGTTAAGGAAGGAGATACCTCTTTACTTCCTACCTGGGCAAAATTTGTGCGCGGCGTTGTGGATAGCCCTGACTTGAGTCCCACTGCCGGACGTGACAACATCAACCAGGAGAACACAGCATTCAAAGTTATCCAGGCTGAATTAGGTGTAAAGATTATTGAACGGTTGGAATACCTTGCAGAAAACCGTCTGGATAAGTTTTCCTATATTAACCAATGGCATCATGACCATCTGAAGGGTATGGCCATGGTTAATGAAGACTTTTTTAGCCAGGTTGCAGATCTTTTGCTTTTTGAGACAAACCAGGGAGATGTATCACTGCAACGGTATATCCCCATGAACCCTTTGATAGAAGGCAGAAACCCTATCTACTACTTTTCCCATTATGACAGTGCGGCACAGTATTATCGTATGGCAAACGAAAAGGGTCTCGTTGTCATCAATGCAGGACGCAATTATGATGAAGAGCTTCTGGAAAAATACGGGGAGCACCATCCGGAAGTTACACTGGAAAAACTCAATGTATTGGACAAAGGGATCTTTTTTGATGAGCTTTCAGCAGAAGAGCGGCTGCAATTCCGGCGTTTGGAAGAACGGATGAGTTACCACCTTAACCATGACCTAGGATTAAATATCGTGCTTAACACGAAGCTTTATGCCCCGAAAGCTGTTCCAGCTGTCATTATTGAAACAGAAGTCTCCAAGACAGACAGGGAATTGCAGGATCTCCTGAACACGCCCTCTTTGCGCATGAATTTTGGCGATGCGTTCCGTAGCATACAGGAACGTATTCATAACCGGCCTGTGCAGCTGGCTTTGAATGGACGGAATACCCTTATCCAGCTTCTTTCAAAAGCAAATCTGGATTCCGTCGTAACTTCTACGGTGATGACGTTGCTTTACAATAATGCCTTGATTTATTCTCACCGGCTGGACGAACGCAACATGAGTATTGTGCATGACAATGTTGCCCAGATCATGACGATGCTTATAGAAACGCAACATGAGAACCTCGACTTACGCGATGAACTCTTGAAACTGCGAAAAGATATGCAAGTGAAAAACGCCAGCAATATAGTTAACGGCAGTAAACATATCCTTATGTTTATGATCACGCCTTTTGCCGACGAGTACAGATCCGTAGAGTTAGCTGTCCGCCGGGTCTTTGAACAGGCTCCGTTTTGTTTTGAGGTCTGCCTGGCCAGGGATAAATACAATGCAGACACTTTAGTAGAGAACGTTAAATCACATATCGCCGCTGCACAGTGTTTTATAGCGGAAATCAGTGATTTGAACCCCAACGTTATGATGGAAGTTGGCGGAATTTTAATGAGCGGGGATAAACGACCGGTTTTCGCACTCTGGGATACACATTCCACGCTAAGAAAACCCGCTGACTTTGGGGACCGGCTCACCTTTTCTTACAGCGGCAGGTCTAGTTCACCAGACGAATTAGTAAACGAGATTACCAGCCATCTAATTGAAGGAGGCCGGATTAAGAATGCCCGTATTGAAGAGCTTATACGCCGTCGGAAAGAACTCTATCTGTCACATACACTGCTATCAGGCCTGACGGAGATACACTTGAATGATTCCCAGAGAGCCAGCATCTGCAATAAGTTTAAGACAGTTGATAGCTATGTGTCCGCAAAGGAGGACGTGCTTTCTACTCTTGGCGTCAACATGCACATTTTACTAGGACTCCAGGACGAGCTGAAAAAAGTAATGGAGGAGTGCCGCCGATATGAGGGGTGATGCAGAACGATGGAAGCGGTTGGATGAAGCGGAGGTGCGAAGGCAGAAACAAAAGAATATAGATGAATTGAATAATGACGGATATCAATTATATTGTCAATGCCGTTATGGACAGGCCGCAGCTCTTTTTTCTCAGGCAGCATCATTGGCAAGGCAGAAAGGAGATTTGTCAGCGCAATGTATGAATTTCTATTGGGAAGGCAGCTGCTATAGACGAGATAATCAATTAAAAAAGTCTTTGTCCTGTTTTTTTAAGGCAGAGCAGCTTAATGGCCTGGATGCTACCACCCAGTTCTACAATCTTATAGACTTGTTTGAGGTTGCCATGAATTTACATTTGCCACGGGCAGAAATCCAATCTATGTTAGATAAGCTTGGCCCTTATAAGGACTCGCAGCAGATTGGCGGCTCCAAGAGCATGGTACTGGAATCTGAATATTCTTTCCTTTCTTCCTGTGGTAAAGATGCAGAAGCGCTGGCAAAAGCCCAGGAGGCATTTGCCTCCCAGATAGATAAGTCACCCAGCTATGATGACAGTGTTTATTTCGAAGATTTAGTGACAGCTTATCGCCTAAATGGGCAGATTCCTGACGCATGGACTGTCCTGCGCCGCTGGCGTAGAGAAGGAAGCACTAAATTCGCTAATACAAAGCGCAATCAGCTTATGGCAGAACTTAGACTATATTATTATGAGGATAAGCTTGATGATGCATGGGACACACTTCAACGCATCAAGGCGGAAGAACAATACCTGGGCAGGGCAGGGATGTATGTTGGCACATTGGAATGGGAGATTCTAATTGGAATAAAGACAAAGCGTATGGAACAGGTTAAACCTGCACTGGGCATTTTTTTCAAGAAATACCGCAATTCAGAAGACCTCGCTGACCGCTATATGTGCTATAAAGCGTTTGCCCGTTACTGCTGTGCTTCTTGCCGTATTGTACCCCCGGAAAACCGTGAGCGGATGGAACGACACGCAGAGTTCTGGCTGAAAAAAGCCGAGCAAATGGCAGGGCATTTAGATGGACTGATGCAAGTTGCCTGGCGAACAGAACAGATTAAAAAAATCCGGGAAGGCTTTGAAAAAATATAAGTCGATTTTTGCCCGCTCAGTTATAAAAAGGCGCACAAGGCATTAAAATAATTCTATTCAGGAAATGTCGCGTTATTGTAAAACTGCCCATCTATTGCAAGCCAATCCGGTACTAAAAATTTGTGTGATTAAATAGTTTCCATTGCTATCCCAGCCATGAATAAGAAAAAATGGGCAATGCCTCCCCAATGTAAAGCAGGATAGAATTCCGGAGCGCTGATGGCCGCATTCCGGAATTCTATGGGAATCCTGATAACAACATAGATTGCATTATGGTTATCTCAGCCCGCAAAGCCGGGCCATCTCTTCTTCACTGTCAACCCATAACGGTTCTTCATCACTAGCCGGGGTTGGCACAGATTCAAGGGCTTTGCGGAGCTGTTCCACGGATGGCTTGGCATAATAATTTCTTGTGGTGTCCGTTCTTGCATGTCCAAGTACAGTGGACACCAGTTCAATAGCCACCCCTTCCTGGTACAGATTCGTTGCACGAGTCCTGCGGAACATATGTGGATGGACAGATTGGGGGATGTCAAGGCCTAAGTTTCTCGCTTGGGCAGCATATTTCTTGATTAACCGCTGTACATTCCCAGGAGACATCCTGCCTGTCACGCCTTTTATGGTCGTAAAAAACAGATAGTCATCTTTGGCTGATGCACGGTGGAATACCCGGATATACTCACGCAGATGGGAGGAAGACTGTTCCGAGAGCTGTATTGTACGTTCCTTGTTCCCCTTACCGGTTATAAAGATACTGGGATATGGGGTATCTAAGGCAATATCACAAAGGCGTATCCCCAGGAGCTCGCTGATTCTGGCAGCAGTATCATACAGAAGCACGAGAATAGCCCGGTCACGCACCCCTGTTTTAGTACAGGGAGGGGCTGCAAGGATTGCAGACAATGCCTGTTCACTAAGGATTTCCTTTTCCTTCTGAATTTTCTTGCAGGGTGTTATTTGCGACACTGCCAGGGCAACCGATTGTACAGAGATGTCTGTATCTGCCACGTATTTCAGGTAGGAACGGATTGCCGCAACCCGCACATTGATTGTTGATGGCTGGCTCCCGGTGCGAAGCAACTGCTCTCGGAAGTTATAAATGCACTCCTTGGTACAGTCCGAGAATTGGAAGTCCGCAATGGATCTTCCCAGTTCTCTAACCAGATAATTCTTAAATATGGTCAGGGAATCCCTGTATGACTCCACCGTTGCCGGGCTTCGCCCTGACTGCCCGATGAGGAATTCATTAAGGAAAGGCCAGGTCTTCGAAAAAAACAGATTCTTATCAGGAGATTTTCTAGTCCTCATACGGCACCACCTCCGGGATTATACGTCTTGACAGGCTATCCTTTTTTCGGATGACGTCAAAGGCCTTGTCTGCCAAATGATAATAATAGTAGGTTTCCTCTGGGCCCTTATGCCCAAGATAGCGGCTGAGATATGGAAGCATCTCATTTGTGTCAATCCCTTGGAGCATCCAATTGTTAAGCCTCTCTACCACGAATGCATGCCGGAGACAATGCGGAGTTGGATGTCTGTCCAGGGACTTTGAGATCGGAAGCTTGCTCCAATAACGTTTAAAACATTGCTCCACACCGGAACTGGATATAGGCTTTTCGGGATTCCAGCCGGGAAACATCCATTCACACAACGGGTAAACAGACTTCTGCTCTTTCATATACTCCATAAGGGTTACGGTTCCATCTGCCGGTAGGTATACAAGGCGGCTTTTATCTCCTTTGGAACTCAAAACAGTCAAAATGCCTCTTTCCAGGTCAACATCGCATCGTCTAAGAAAGCGAGCTTCTGAAAGGCGCAATCCACAGCAGAAATACAGCAAGAACATAATCCTGCATTCTTTTTCCAGCCGGCGTACTATGCTGTGGCTCCAATATTCCTGCGCATCCATTTCCTGGAACAATGCGGCCACCTCATCCTTTGAGGGGATATAGAGTGCGGGTTTGTATTCTTTCCAGAAGAAGCAGTCTGGTACATAGGCATCCTTCCCAAGAGAGAGTATATACAGGCTCAACTGTCTCAATGCAGAAATCCGCCTGTTATGGTAGCCATTTCCTTCAAAAGGCCGGGCTGAGGACCATCTGGCGGCAAAGTCATAGGTAATTGTTCTGGCATCAGGAAAATATTCCATACAAAAGTTATCAAGTTGCCTGAAAAGTTGCTCCTCCGAAATGTAGGCAAAGCCGTCTGCACGTTTTTGAGTTATGAGTCCTAGAATATAAGATTTAAGCCCACTTTTATATATATATGTCATAGTCCTATTACGCCTCCAAAAGGCAACGGGCAGAGGCGCATGCCGCCCTCATCCCTTTCAAGATATACTTCCGATGTCTCCTTACGTGCATGCCCCAGGGCGTCAGCAATATCATAGATGCTGTTGTGGGCAGTGAGCAACCGGGTAGCAAATGTTTTCCGTGTGATATGGAATCCCTGTCCATATGGCAGTTCATAACCACAAACAGACAGAATGCGTTGCAACGCATTCCTTGTAGCTGAATTTGATGTTAGATTGACGTAGGGTGCCAGGTGATGGATAAATACATAGCCGTTTCCATCCTCTCCAGATTTGGGCCTGCCACGAAAGATATACTTATAAACCGAGTTGCCAACATCATTTGGAACAGGAAGTGTAATAGCTTTCCTGGTTTTCTTCTGAATGAAAGAAAGGGTTTTTTGTTTCCAGTTAAAATCACTAATCTGCAAGGAAAGTATATCCGAAGAACGTATGCCCATGCGGAGTCCAAGCATCACGATTGCTATATCTCGGAATTCAAGAGGCGATGATGCGCTTTCCCGGAATCTGTAGATCCCTGCAACCATTTCATCATTGAGGACAGTTACAATGCTGCGGCGTGGCGCACTGCTTGAAGAAACTGCATAAACTAATTTTTGAGAAATAAGCCCTTCGCCAGCCATAAAAGACAACAGCTGGCGGACTTTTATACTATAAGCATTTTTGCTTTCCGGCGTAGCATGTTCATCTTTTACATGGAATTCTTTGATGGTTTCAGAAGTTATGGCATCAGAAGATTGTACCCCTGTAATTTTGAGGTAGTTAAAGAAACGGTAGCCGGATGCCCTGCACATGGCGAGCGTTTTTTCTGTCATTCCATCATGGCGTCGGCTTTCTATAAATCTGTTTAAAATCGATAGGCTCCATTCTGGCAGGGTATTACTTGAACATATACGAGGAATGACCCTCATCTCCACCGTGCTTCCCTGTAGATAACGTGTAAACATTACAATTGTATGGTACCGGCGCTCTTTTAAGCTGTCATCCGGGAGACAGTCCCTCCACACTGTTACAGTTTCATCGGAATGATCAACATGGTTAAACTCCAAGAATATAAAATACCATAGGAGATCATGCGAATAAAGCCTCTTGGATGATGCTTTATACTGCCATTTTCCAAGAGCCTCCAGATATCCGTCAGCCATTTTTTCGAGTTTCATGCTTGGATGAATCACACTGCCTGCATAAGGGAGTTTCATTGTTTTGGTAATGGTGTCTGCATTCCCATTACGTAAGACCATGCGATAGCAGCGCGGAACATCCCCACGTTCTGCCAGATAATTCATCAACGTTGTAACTGCAGATGTTTGATGCTGCCTTTGGGCCAGAGTTGGTTGTTTGCTTACTACTTTTTCCCAAAACCCAATCACATGATCGACCACTATTTGGGAAGAATCAGTGATGCCTGTTTCTATGGCGTGCTTGAAAAATTCCCTGTACACTACCAAATAACGTTCATATGCATGCTGCCCCAAAGATACGGTTGGGGCAGTTTTCATTTCTTCAAGTAGATTTGTAAAACCGATAGATAACCCGCTTTTGCAATAGAAACAGTTAACAGACCTGCAAAAGGGGATGTTGATTTCACCTTTTAGCAGATAGTGTTCTAATCTGAATGTTCGGGCCGGGCGGAGATAGCCACTGCGGGCCGGAAAAAATAAGCCAAATGTAGCCGGAAATAAAAAGCCACTACCACAGTTCTTGCAAACCTTGTACACTGGAAAGTGCCAACAGCCCAGTGGAAAGGAGCGTAATGAAAGAGACAAGTGGTAATGGCTATGTACCGATTATAGCACAGGCCATAGAAGAAATGAAAGCAGCACAGGGAGATTCCTTCTCTCTGGAGCAAATCAACTTAGCCGAGCTTGAACGCCGTACCGGCATCTCCCGTGGAAAGCTGCGCCGGCTCAAAAAGAACGGCTTTCGGGATAGCCGCCGAAGCGATGAGGTCAGAAAACACAAGATCACCAAGCTCACCGGCTATAGCGGAATCATTGACACGCTGTTAAAGCAGGGTGTCGGCAACTCCACAGTCATCCTGAAGCGTCTGCAGGAGTCTGGCTTCGATGGTAAGCTGACCATTGTAAAGGACTACATCGCTGCCCATAAGTATCTTCTTCCTGCCAAGCGGCAGCAGGCTGCACCGCAGGGCAACCGGGGTCGCCGTTATTCCACAGATCCCGGTGAGACTTACCAGATGGACTGGGGCTTTACCGATGTGCTGGACTACAATGGACAGACCTACCGCGTAGCTTGCTTCGCTATGATCTGCCACCATTGCGGAGAGCGCTATATTGAGTTCTTTCCCAATGCCAAGCAGGAAAACCTCTTTATAGGAATGATCCACGCATTTCAGTACATGGGCATCCCTCGGTATGTGTTGACAGACAACATGAAAAGCGTTGTCCTCCGCCGTGATCTGAATGGCCATCCTGTGTGGCAGAAGGATTATGAGGCGTTTATGCGGACAGTAGGATTTGACACCAAGCTCTGCAAACCTTATCAACCCTTTACAAAGGGGAAAGTAGAACGCCTTGTGCGATTCGTGAAGGAGAATTTCCTTGCTGACCGGGTATTCTACAATGTAACAGATCTCAACCGGCAGGCACTGGAGTGGTGTCACGCGCAGAACAACATCTACCACCGCGTCGTAGACGGTATGCCACAGCAGTTACATGACGCGGCTTGCAGTAAAGTACTGCGTGAGTTGCCAGACAGCAAGGAGATTCAATTCTTTCTTTGCCCAGAGCGTAGGATCTCTTTTGACGGCTTTGTCAACTATGAGGGACGGCGTTTCGGTGTGCCGTACAGTTATCCCGGGCGCATGGCCCGCATTATGCGCAGCGGCGACACGATCTGCATCTACTCAACGGACCTGAATGCGCTGCTTGCCACTCACGATGTCACATGGAGTCGCCGTGACAGCTTCTGCGAGGGGCAATACGAAGCCCAGCCGGAAGAGCAGCCCACCGTTCCGGTGAAAACACAGATCCGGCAGCTGCCAAAGCCTGCCGGCAGCCTTTCCTTTGCAAAGTTTGACTTTGATGACGAGGAGGGATTACTGTGACGGAAACGGTATTTGAAAAGTTCGCAACAGCAGCTGCCACGCTGAAGTTGGACTTCTCTTCTGAGGAATTTGCGCTTTATGCAGAGGAGCATGAACTGTCCGAAACTGAGATGGCAGCCGTGGAGCGTGTGTTCACCTATCTCAGCGAGAAGAAGCAGCAGACCACAGTGCACACCTTGCTCAGGCTCAGCCGTTTACCCACAAAGGCACCCAGAACATTTGAAAACTTCGATTTCTCATTGCTGAAGGGTCGTGATGTGGAGTGTCTAAAGGCACTGCCATCCCTCAGTGCCATCCATTCACACAGAAATCTGGCATTTATTGGCCCTGCCGGAACGGGTAAGACCCATCTGGCACAGGCCTTTGGCTACGCCTGCTGCCAGCATGGTATGAAGACCTATTTCATTAAAGCCTCGGAATTACGGGACAGATTCCTCGCAGCCAAGCGTAGTGGTAAGGCGGACTCCTGTCTCAACGCTCTGGTGCGTCCAAGCTGTCTTATTATTGATGAGATTGGGCGCTGCGAGTTCGACAAGGAATGTACCCGTATGTTCTTTGATCTGATTGACCGCCGCTACAACAAGGAAGGCAACTTCAACATGATTTTCACCAGCAACAGAAATCCGGCGCTGTGGCGCGAGGATTTCAACGAGGACGCCACCTTGCTCTGCGCATTGGACCGCATCTTTGATGATGCTACGGTGTTCAAGCTGCGCGGCGAAAGCTTCCGTGGGAAGAAATTGGAGACGATCTCCCTGCAGACCGGCAAGGTAAAAGCCGTTGAGCCCGCGGCGGAAATGAAAGAATAATTCAAGTGCCATACTGGGCTGTTGGCTGTACATTTTAAACCCAGTTCGCTTGTTTAGGTGAAACCAAAATGGCAGGAAACTGAATGCATCCTCAAAAGGATTGGCTCACCGTTCCGGCTTAAATTGGCTGTTTTTTTCCCGACCCAAATTGGCTGTGCACTCCCGGCGCTAACATGAATAAGGCATTTCTATAGCTGATATATGTGTCATAACATAGATTGAACTTTCGATTCTCATTCCAATCAACAGCAGCTTCCATTGAAAAGGGAATATCATTTAATTCCAAATAACGCTGTAACATATGGTAGCAAGATTCATGTGAATGAATTTTACTCAGAGAACTGCCTTGCTGCTTGAGATGAAATAATATAGCAGCGACAGCATCTTGATAGTTTGCTTGCATCAGGGCGAACTCCTTTTTTGGGGGGCTTCAAAAATTAAACCAAACAGAATTATACCCAGTAATGCTTAGATTATAGCATAGAAAGTGAGGTTTTATAAAATTAATGATAAAAATAAGCATTATAAAAATATGAGCATAAGGCCTGTACTTCCTCGGTGTTGCGGGAGAGTGCTGCGGTCTTTACAGCACTCAAGTCTTCTTCAACTTCCAAACGCCATTCAAACCGGTTTTCATCCAGGTAGTGCCAGTTTTCCGCTTCGGCAAAATGCTTTGCTTCTGCCTCGGTTTTGAAGCCGGAGCTGAAATCGTGTTTCGTGCCACCTTCACTGACCATAACTACTTTCCAACTGGGTGTCAGCTCATTGGCCTCTTTGGAGTGACTGTGCAGAAGGGAGTGTGCAATTTCGTGGATTGCCGCGCATACCGTCTGCACCTCACTCATGCCGGCGTGGACGGCGATGCGCTGATTTTCATCATCGTAATAGCCGTCCATGCCGGTCATATTCTCCATGAAGACCGGCACCGGCGCACTGCGCTTCACTGCCTCCATGAAGACCTCATAATTCTGCACATTGCCGGTAAGATCGGCGGCAAGCTGCGGGAGAGGCTTGCCCTCTGTCTGGCTCACATCAAAAACCGTGACCGGCTTGTACATCGGAATCTTGATTTCTTTCTCTTCCATGATGGCCTTACCGTCAGTATCCAGCATGGGGAGCTTGGTGTCCGGGTCGAGCTTTGCTTCTTCGATTTTCTTTTTGTACGGCGTCGGGGCAATGATCTTGATGCCTTTTTCGCCTTTCAGCACATTGCGCCCAAACTGATCTCGCCATTTATTGAAACCGGCAACGACGGTGGCATCCGGCTTCTGCATATAGATGAGCATCGTGTTGTTGACGCTGTACTTGTGGAACCGGCTCATGGTGCGGAGATACTGCCTGTATTTCTCACTCTGAAACAGCTCCTGAATTCCTTTTTCAATGTTGTCGGTGATCTCTTTGAGCCTGTCCTTATTGGACTGCTTTTCTGCCATATTCGCTCCTTTCCGGGACTTATATCCCTGCATATGGTCCGCCCCTGCGGGGACATGGGAATCCTCGCAGGGGCATGAAGCTTATTCGGATTTTGGGGTGGTGCCCCTGACCGGAGGCTTGTACCCGGCCTGCTTGGCACGCTCACTGGCGGCACGGCGGCGCTCTTCACTGTACGGCTCCCGGATGGAGATGCAGTTTTTCGGCACGATGAAGCAGGCAGAGCCGGAGCGTCCCTTGCTGTCCGGGTAGATTTTGTCCGGCTGCCGCCGATGCAGCTCCTTGAGCCGCGCTTTGAGCTTTTTATCGAAGGTGTACACGCTGGCGGTATCATCCGCATCCGAGAACAGGATGATGGTCTCACGCTCCGAAGGCTCCAGTCTCATCGATCTGCCTCCAGCATAGAAGCGGCAAATCTGCGGCAGATTCTGTGAAAAAGACGGCTGGCCGACGAAGCAAGGGTCATTTCAAAGGCAGTCGCAATCTCCAGATATTTGCACACTTTCGTGGGCACAAATCCTTTATGGGGATTGAAACTCAGGCGCATCCCCAAAACCGTCCGATCCCGATACCCCAGCTTCTCAAAGACGGACATAACGGTTTCGCACAGGTGCTCGATGGTGTCGCAATGTGCGCTGAAAGCGGGAGCGTTCTCGCCCTGCATGGTGAGAATTGCCGACAGGATCAGGTACGCCGCACGCATTTTATGAATACTGTTTTCCATTTGCTTTCCCTCTTTCAAATTCCAGCCGGTAGGCTGTCTTCGTGCCGTCGTCTTCCAGAACGATATAAGCGTCATAGGTCTTGCCGGTTTTCTCCGAGAAGATACCGCTGGCATACGTTTTTCCATCTTTCAGCAGCGCCTCCGCCATTTTCTTTGTCAGGTTGATCTTCTTCGCGGCAAGAAAACGGTTATCCCTCCAAAGGCCAAAATGGCAGTCATTCCGCTCACAGAAATAGCCCTTTTTGCTCTCTGTAACATCACTGCCGCAGCGCGGGCATTTTCCGACGACCGTTCTTCCGGACGGAAACAGCACGTCGGCTCCCAGTACTGTTTTATAGGTCTTGACCAGCTCACAGACCATATCGCGGATGCCTTGCATAAAGGTTTCCGGGGATTCTTCGCCGCGCTCGATCTCCTTGAGCCGGTGTTCCCACTCAGCGGTCATCAGAGGCGATTGAAGCTGTTCCGGGAGCACGGTAATCAGGGAGATACCGGCGTGGGTCGGAATCAGGCTTACCGTCTTTTTGCTCTTTTTGCGTTCCACAAAGCCGGTGGCCACCAGCTTTTCCAGAATGGCCGCGCGAGTGGCAGGCGTCCCAAGCCCCTTGCGTTCAGCATCTTCGGGCATTTCCTTTGCACCGGCAACCTCCATCGCAGAAAGCAGCGTATCCTCGGTATAGTGTTTGGGCGGCGTCGTCTTGCCCTCTTTGACGGCGGCAGAATGAACCGTAAAGGTCTGCCCTTCATCCACGGGCGGCAGTGCCTTTGCCGCATCCGAAGATTCATTCTCACCCTTGCCGGAGTGATATGCTTCCGTCAGCGCCCGCCAGCCGGGACTTGTGACCGTGCGGCCTTTTGTGCTGAAGCTGTGTCCGGCACATTCCAGCGTTACCGCCGTTTCCGTGTATTCATGGGGCTGCGCGACGGCGCAGAGCAAGCGCAAGGCAGCCAATTCCAGAACAGCACGTTCTCCGGTAGGCAGTCCGGTGAGCGCGGTTTCTTTGAAATTGGCGGTGGGAATGACCGCATGGTGATCGGAGACCTTTTTATCATTGATGACCTGCGCGGTGTTTACAGGAATCGGGACGTCGCCCACCTTCGGCATTGCCGCAGCTACATTGTTTACGAGTACAGGCAAACCGTCTGCCATGTCCGAGGTCAGATACCGGCTGTCGGTGCGGGGGTAGGTGCAGAGCTTCTTTTCATAAAGGCTCTGGAGGTAGTCCAGCGTCTGCTGGGCGGTAAAGCCAAGAATCCGGTTGGCGTCGCGCTGCAAGGTGGTGAGGTCGTAAAGGGCAGGCGGCTTTTCAGCTTTGTCCTTGCGCTCGACCGCCTTTACCACTGCCATCTGACTGCCGCAGGCTTTCTGCAAGGATTCGGCCTCCGGCTTATTCTTCATGCGTTCGCTGCCAGCATCAAACCCCGGAAGCCCCAGCGTAACTGTATAGAACGGCTCCGGCTTGAAAGCGTCGATTTCCGCTTCCCGCTGCACGATCAACGCCAGCGTGGGAGACACCACACGCCCAACATTCAGCGTGCGGTGATAAAGAACGGAGAAAAGCCGCGTGGAGTTAATGCCTACCAGCCAGTCGGCCTTGCTGCGGCAGAGCGCCGACGCATAGAGATTGTCGTATGCGCTGCCGTCTTTGAGCGTTTCGAAGCCCTTGCGGATCGCCGTATCTTCCATAGACGAAATCCACAGGCGCTTCATGGGCTTGTCGCATTTGTTGAGCATATAGACCGTGCGGAAGATGGATTCGCCCTCGCGCCCGGCATCGCAGGCATTGACGACCTCGCTCACGTCCTCCCGGTGCATGAGCGTGTTGAGCAGGGCAAGCTGCTTGGCTTTGTCTCTGGCAACGGAATACTGCCAGCTCTCCGGCAGGATGGGCAGATCGTTGTAGCGCCATTTGGCGTACTTTTCATCGTAGGTAGCGGCTTCGGCCAGTTCGGCCAGGTGCCCAAAACACCAGGACACGATATAGCCGCTGCCCATAAAATAGCCGTCCTTGCGCTCATTGGCACCAAGAACGGCGGCGATGGATTTTCCAACAGAGGGCTTCTCCGAAATTACCAACTTGTACGCTTTTTTCATAATCATTACCTCTTATTCTTCATCCTGCGCCGCATCTGCACTCTCGCCTTCATCCGGCTCCGTCTCGTATTCCTCGCCGTTGTCCTCTTCACCGTAGTCGTAATCATCCAGATCGACCGGCCCCTTGGCATCCGGCTTTTTCTTGCGGAATTTGAACCAATAGAGCGCGAAGCCACCGCCCAGAAGCAGCAGGAGCAGGAGCGCCACAGCGCCCCCACTGGATTTCTTTTCAGGTTCCGGCTCAATCTCCGGCTCCGACGTGGTGTCCGGTACTTTTTCCACGACCTTCTCCTTGCCGGTACACTCTGTCATGTTCGTTTTGCAGACCTCGCAGGAGGTATTGACGGCTCCGGCCTCGCACTTCGTCGTGCAGGAGCAGACCGGCGTCTGCTTGTCGCCCTCCACCAAAGCCAGCAGGTCGGCCTCATCCACAAGATTCAGGAAATAGGTCTCGTAACGCTCTCCGTCCTCGTCCAGCGGCTTATCGTAGTCGATCACCAGATAGAAGGTCTCGCCGTTGCGGGTCTCAACGGTAATAAACTGCTTGTTGCTGTATTTGTCGTAAAGCAGATCGCGCGTGACGGAATTGCCGTTCTGCGTAAAGCCGGTGCCGTCCTCTTTCGTGATGGGTTCCGTGGTGGGAGCCGGAGCCTCGGAAGATGCCGGGGTCTGTGCAGACGAGCCTGCATTTTTACTGCCGCCACTTACAGAGGATGCACCGCCGCTGCTGCCCCCGAATGAGCTGCCGGAGCTGCTGCCGGACGTATTATTCTTGCGGCAGTCGCAGTCTGTGGGGCAATGCTCGTCGTGCTCATCATCGCCGGTGTCCGGCGTGGGTGTGGGCGTCGGTTCCAGTTCTTCTTCGTAGAACGGATTGGCAAGTACAACATAGTCCGTCCAGTTCCCGGCATTGTCCAGCGCGTCGATGTAGAGATAGGCGTTGTCCGTCAGGTTATCAATGCGGACGTTCAGCTCACCATTTTCGAGGGTCGTGTATAACTCGTCATTGACGAAGACCGCAGCAATGCCGGAAAGCGCATCGCTGGCTTCCACGCGCAGGAGTGTACCGTTGATACCAGCTCGAATCACCGGTGCTTCAAAGTCCATGCAGTACACGTCCAGAAACAGCTCATGCTCGACGCCCAGCGGATCGGTGACAAAGAAATACACGGTGCCATTATCCGGCATCGTGCGCTCCCAATATCCGTATTCATTCCATTCTTCCGTTACATCAAAGCGTTCAGCGTCATCCTCATTACTGAACGCAGCCTCGATTTTGACCCAGCCGGTATTGTTTTTATCAATCAGGCGAACGGTGATCGTAACCGGCGCATTGTGCCAGCCAGTCGGGATTTCCGCGTCCAGCTCATAATCCGGTTCCAGCGCAGGGGCGTCCGTGGTTTCCGGTGGGATAGAGGGTTCTTCCGGCTCTGGCGTGGGTTCCGGCGTTTCCTCTGCACCGGGAGTCTCGGCAGGAGGTTCTTCTGTGGGTTCGGGTTCTACCTCCAATTCTGTCTCCACAATTTCAAGGGTGCTGTCAGGCGCGGCATCGGACACGTCTGTCCCTTCTTCCGCAAGCGCCATGCCGGTCATGGTGAAAAACACCAGCACAAGGCTGAGCATCAGCGCAATCATGCGGAACATACGCGGGGTTTTCTTAGTTTTCTTCAGATGCATTTTCCATATCCTCCTTCTGTGTGCTGCAAAACGGCGAACCGCCCTTTTTGATATGCATGAGGTACTGCGCCAGCTCTTCCATGGTCATGCCGGTGGCGCGGGCAAGGCCGACAATATCCTCATTTTCCAGCTTGATAATGTCTTCGTCGATCTCGCGGTTACGGGACTGGAGCATGGCGATTTTACCGTCATTCTTTACCCGTTCCGCTTTGAGTTTGCTGATTTTCGGGTTCATAGTTCCTCCTTATGGTGATGGCAAACGGCCAAATTGATAGAAATGCTGCTGCCAGTAAGATGAAGTAATGTCGCTGTACTGAATGGGGTCGCCGCAGTGCAGCATGGTATTATTTCCCACATAAATACCGACGTGGGATGCGCCAGTGGTGTCATACGTTCCCTGGAAAAAGATCAGGTCTCCGGGCCTTGCGTTTGCTGGGGAAACATAGGCGCATATCTGCCGCAGCCCCTCCGCGCCCAGACGGCCAAAGCTCCAGCCGAGGCCGCAGTTGTTGTAGACGTATGAAACGAAGCCGGAACAGTCAAAGGATGTAGACGGTGAGCTGCCGCCCCAGACGTAGGGGAACCCAAGATACTTTTCCGCTTCCTTGATGATGGCGGCGAACTGTTCGTCCTCCAATGCTTCCGGTGGAATCTCATACTTTGGATACTCACTTCCATAATACCTGCCGACATAGGAAGAGCTGCCGAAGAGGTCAGGCCGGTTGCCCAGCGTGCCCATGTACATGGCATAGAGGGAAAGCTGCTCCTGCGACATGATGTAGACCGGAACATGACTGAGGTTGAAGTTTTCCAGCTTTACGGTGCAGATGTAATAGGTGTACGGTACCTCTACCTCGTATTCGTATTCCTCCGTGACCCAATCCTCCAACTCGTAGTCATAATAGGTGTAGCTGCCGGTTCTGATCTCCATGCGGTATCTGGTTTCCGTCTCCACGGTCTCCGTAAGGATGTACTGTTTTTCAAAGAGCATATCCAGAATCCCGCCGACCTCGCTGATCGTCCATTCTCTGCCCATCAGCGCGGTGATTGCAGAAATCAGAACATACGGGTCGTGTTCGATATCGTCCAGTTCATAGCGGTATTCATCGTAATCATGCTCGGCTTCGTAGTTGTCCAGCCTCGCCTGTAATTCTGCCTCCATAGCGCAATATTGCGCCTCAGCCGCCAGCATGTCCTCGTCCAGAGACGGATAGGTGGAAGCGGCAATGGAAGAGCTTGCGCCCTGGAACATCAGGGAACAGGAGGAAAACAGGTTGGTGAACAACAGGAAAACCGCTGCAATCAGGCCGACAATAAGGAATCCTTTCTTGTGCTTGGCAACAAACTCTCCGACTTTCTTTCCGGCCTCTGCACTTTTCTCTGCCGCCTTTTTTGTAATCTCCGACGCCTTGACTGTATTTGCTGTACCGCGTCCGGCCTTTGCGGCAGCGTACTCCCGCTTGATCGCGCGTTTTTGCTGCCAACGGGAATACGGATTGGAGGAAAAGCCCTCGTTTTGCTGGGCAAACTCCTGATTCAGCGCCTTAACGTTGGCCTTGTCCGCTTTTTTCTCTGCCCGGTGTGCCTTACGGTAGGGCTTGAGTTCATGGGCGCGGTGGATGTTACGCCCCACTTGATATGCGCTCTCGGCATCTTCCGTCAGCGTATTGGCGGCGTCCACACCGGCGTTGTCGCCGTCATTGCTCTGCCGCACTTCTCGGTGAACACCGTGCAGCACGGCATCGCCGGAAACCTTCGCCGCGTGGCTGAGCTTGGAGGGCGGCTTCTTTTCCTCAAAAGAAAGGCGTGTCGTGATCTTCCCATCGGAATCCACAACACGCTGTTTTACCTCTTTCTTTGGAATCTTTGCCTCAGCCTTTTCCAGCTTCTTGATCTTCTTGTCTGCTTTTTGAATGGCAGGCGCAAGCTCCGGGGAAGCACGCTCTTCCTCGGTGAATTGCAGCCTTGGTGCGCGTTTTGCCATAAAACATCACCTCACTCTCATGGAAATTGGATTCTTTTATGCGATCTCACCCAGCATGGAAAGAAACAGCGCCTTGCCCTTGGGCGTCACCAGCGTGTACACGCCCTGATGCCCGTTGACCGCGATGTAGTCTTTTACGAAGAACAGGCCGTCGTCTGCCGCCTTGGCGTAGGGCATGAGACTGCCGGAAGGGGCGCGGTAAAGGTAGCGCTTGCGGATAAGGAAAGCGGTGAACATCTTTTCCGGCACCTTCAACTCCTTTGCCGTGGCGCGGATATTGGTGCAGCTTTCCGGGTGGATGAACGCATCGTAGTAATCCGCCTTGGGCTTGGCGCGGTCAAGCTCCTGCCGCAGCCGCTCGTTTTTCTGCTGTTCTTCCAGCATCCGGCGTGCAAACTCATAGATCAGGTTGGGATTCTCCAATACCTGCTCCAGCAGAGATTTCGTCATATACCCGCCATGCTTGCGTATCGCCGGAATGACCTCATGGGTAATCCAGCGCTTGAACGCCTTTGCCTCCGGCTTGCGGGAACTCAGCACAAGCGTGTAAAGACCGGGTTCGTTTACGATGGTAACTTCCTGTTTTCCTCCAAGGGTGTCGGTTAAAACTACCCCCTTTTCATCGTCGTCAATACGAGTAAGCGCATCGCGGCTGTTTGCTATTTGCAATGCTTTGCACACATCGACTGCCACAAACCACGGTTCGCCGTCGATGGTAATCGTTCGGATTTTGCCAAAGGCCGCGTTTTCAAAAGTCATCAGTTTGCTGTCCATATTTCCGTTGTCCTCCTTGCTGCGGTCAGGAAGATACTTCCTGCGGCTTTGTCGTGAGTACCCGATACAGCTCCGTGTCCTTTGGAAAGCGATCTACAAAGGGCAGGATGATATTCCCGTAAAACAAAAGACCCTCACCTTCACCGGAGTGGGTGACATACGAGAGCTGGTGCGGGGAGATATTGAGCTGCTTTGCAAGAATCTGCCGGTCTCCGCTGGCCTGATTGAGCATATAGATATAATCCGAGTTTTCGAAGATATTCTCCACTTCTCTGGAAGAGAGCAGGTCGTAGGGTAGGGTAAAGGCGCCTTGCCGCCGTTGGCGGTAGGTTTCCTACACCCTCCCTCGGAACCGGAC